>JAGVPR010000327.1 GCA_020052115.1 Candidatus Eiseniibacteriota bacterium | reverse complement strand
GTGCGGGCCGGAGCCCTCGGCCCCCGCCCGTCCCTCCACGCGAAAGAGCAGCCGGAAGGTCGAGCCGCGGCCCGGTTCGCTCTCGACCCGGATCGAGGCCCTGTGGTTCTCGAGGATCTTGTGAACGATGGAGAGCCCGAGGCCCGTGCCGAGAGCCTTCGTCGTGAAGAACGGGTTGAAGATGCGCTCGCGGTTCTCCGTCGAGATGCCCTCGCCCGAATCCGAGACGCTGCAGATCACCTTGCCGTCATCCGCGCCGCTCTCGACGGTCAGGTCGCCCCCCGCGGGCATCGCCTGGATGGCATTGAGGACCAGGTTCAGGAAGACCTGCCGGAGCTGGTCCGGGTCGAAGGCGATGGGCGGCAGCCCGCGGCGCCTGCGGTCCACGAGACGGACGCTCGCGCGGCCTCGCTGCGGCTCCGTGAGGGCGAGGACTGAATCGAGGACATCGTCCACGTCGCAGGTGGTGATTTCGGGATCGCCGGGCCGGGCGAAGTCGAGGAAGCGGGAGAGAACCTGGTTCAGCCGGCCCACTTCCTTGAGCAGGATCCGAGTGAACTCCCGCTCTTCGCCGTCCGGCGGCATCTTCTCGGCGAGGATCTCTGCGGTGCCCTGGATGGAGCCGAGCGGGTTACGGATCTCGTGCGCCAGGCCCGCCGACAGCTCGCCGAGCGCCGAGAGCCTGTCCGCTCGCCGAAGCTGCTCCTCCGCGTTGAGCAGCGCCTGTGTCTGCGCCTTGAGACGCTCGTAGGAGACTTCGAGCATGAGGCGCGCGCGGCGCTCCTTCTCCGACAGATAGCCCGCCACCCACGCGATCACGTTGTATAGCAGAATAGTCAGCGCCTTGTAGAGGTTCGGGCCCACGAAGCTGCCGCCCCACTGGAGCAGCACGTGCGGAATGAAGACGAGTGTCGTCGCTACGGAGGTCGCGAGCCCGCCGCGCACGCCGAACCAGAAACCGGCGAGGACGATCGGGATGTAGGACAGGACCTGGAAAATGTCGTGGAATGAGTGCTGGTGCGGCGGCGTGAAGTAATGCGCGGCGGTGAGGGCGCCGACCATCGCGACCACGTAGCGAGCCCGCCGCCGGTTTCCGGCGGCTTGCTCGGACGCTCTCGTCCCGCTCTCGCGGTCGTTCCGCGACGTCATTCTTGCGGCTCCATCTGCTCGCCGCGTATACTAACACGAGAGCCGTTGATTCCCATCAAGGAGCCACGCATTCATGAGACGAGGTGTCGCGCTTCTGACCCTGGCCGTCGCCGCGGCGGTCGCGCTCGTCTATCTGAGCGCCGCCTTCTTCGGCCCTCATAGCCGCGCGGCGACTCCTCAGCCGGAGGGCGCCGCCGCGAGCCGGCCGGTCGCGGATGCGCCGGATGCCGTGCGCATGGAGGTCAAGGGCGTGAGCCTCGACCCCGCGACGAGCGCGCCGATGGTGATCCTCGTGGATCAAGACGAACGACGAGTGCTGCCGATCTTCATCGGCCCGGCCGAAGCGACCTCGATCGCCCGCCAGCTCGGCGACCTCACGACGGCCCGGCCGCTCACGCACGATCTCATCCTGAACATCCTCGGCCAGCTCGACGCCGAGGTGACCCGCGTCCTCATCAGCGACGTGCGTGAGGGCACGTACTACGCGGTGCTCTTCCTCAAGACGAACGGCCAGGATGTGCCCGTGGACAGCCGCCCATCCGACGCGATCGCGGTGGCGCTCAGGGCCGGCGCGCCAATCTTCGTCACGCAGAAAGTACTCCTCGATTCGCCGCAGATGAACCTCGAAGACCTCGAGATCCTCACGGGCGAATCCGGAATGGGCCATTACGTCGCATCGCTCGGGATGAGCGTCCAGGAGCTGACTCCGGATCTCGCCGCGGTCATGGGATACGCCGGCCGCGAGAAGGGCGCGCTGGTCGGACACGTGGATGAAGACGGTGTGGCCCGCAACGCCGGTATCATGATCGGCGATCTCATTCTGAAGCTCGACGACGCCGATATCGCCGACGCGAAGACCTTTCGGTCTGCGGCGCGCTCCCTGAAGGCCGGCTCCGCGACGATCACCCTGCTGCGCGGCGACAAGGAGCGCCGGATCACGGTGGATCTCGGCGACTGAGCCGCCCCGCTGCACCGCGCTGCTAGATCTCTACTGTCTCGTGCATGCTTGGCATCCGCACCGGGTTCTTCGCGAACGGCTGCAGGAGCGGCGCCAGTGCCTCCATCGCTTCCGGTTCCCCGTGCACCAGGAAGGCCTCTTCGATCCCGCCTCCCGTGGCCGCGTACCATGCGGCGAGGTTCTCCCGGTCGGCGTGGGCGCTCAAGCCCTCGAAAACCTGCACCTCGGCGCGAAGCTCGAACCACTCGTCGAACACCCTCACGCGCGGCGACTTCTCGGCGATGCGCCGGCCGAGCGTGTTGGGCGCTTGATAGCCGGTGATGAGGATCGCGTTTCGCGGGTCCTCGACGCCGTTTCGCAGATGGTGGAGCACGCGCCCCGCTTCGCACATCCCGCTCGCGGCGAGGACGACGAAGGGCCCCGGCCGGTCGTTGAGCGCCTTCGATTCTTCGGCGGAGCGCGTGTACGTGAGCCCGCTGAAGCCGAAGATGTCGGGATCCTCCCGAAGCGCCCTCGCGGTCTCCTCGTCGAAGTAGCTCGCGTTTCGGCGGTACAGGTCGGTCACGCGCGTGGCGAGCGGGCTGTCCACGAAGATCGGCAGGCGCGGCAGGCGGCCTTCGTCGAAAAGGGTGTTCATGAAGTACACCACCGTCTGGGTCCGACCGAGACTGAACGCCGGGATGATCACCTTGCCGCGGCGCTCCAGCGCTCGCATCAGGATCGCCCGCAGGCGCTCCTTGAGGTCCTCCTCCTTCTCGTGGACGCGGTCGCCGTAGGTGGACTCGCTGATGAGCACGTCAACGTTCCGCACGAACTCCGGATCACGCAAGAGCGGCTGGTTCGGCCGGCCGAGGTCGCCGGTGTAAACGAGTCGCCGGTCGCGCTCTCCGTTTCGCCCCGGGATCTCCATCTGCACGATGGCCGAGCCGAGAAGATGCCCGGCCTCCAGGAAAGTCGCTTCCAGCCCGCCCAGCAGATCGAACGGCTCCCTGTAGCCATGAGGATGGAAGAGACGCTCCGTCCGCTCGACGTCTTCCTGGTCGTACAGCGGCTCGATCCGCGGCTCGCCGTGCCTGTTCTTTCGCTTGTTGAGGAACTTCGCGTCCTCGCTCTGAATGTGGGCGCTGTCACGGAGCAATTCGCGCGCGATGTCGGCCGTGGGCGCCGTGCAGTGGATCGGCCCGCGGAACCCCGCGGCGACCAGCGTGGGCAGATTCCCCGCATGGTCCATGTGCGCGTGGGAGAGGATGACGCAGCCGATCCGTCGCGGATCGAAGTGGAAGTGCGCGTTCCGGCGCCTCGATTCCTCGCGCCGCCCCTGGTAGAGCCCGCAGTCGAGAAGGAGCCGGCTCCCGTTCACCTCGATGAGGTGCTGGCTGCCGGTGACCGTCTGTGCAGCGCCGCAGAAGACGAGCTTCATCGCTTCCCCTCAGCCGCGGACGTGGTGGCCGCGCCGGTGACCTGCGCGCGAACCGCCGCTGCGAGCCGATCGAGACCCAGTTTCGCATCGTGTCGGGCGTTCACGCGAAGGAGACGCCGCCCTCTCTCGCGCAGGGCGCCCGCGTCACCCAGCGCCTGCGCGCGGATGAGCGCTGCGAACGTGTACGAGGTTTCCGGTATCGGCACCTGCTCCTCCGGTTCGTCCACGATCTGGAGGAAGAGGCCCGAGTTCGGTCCGCCCTTGTGGAGCTGGCCCGTTGAGTGGAGAAAGCGCGGCCCGTAGCCGGTCGTCACCGCCGCGCGGCTTCGCTCGCGAAGCGCGGCGCCGAGTTCCCGCAGCCCCGCCTCGGCCGTTCGCGGGGCGAGATACGCTTGAACGGCGATGTAGTCGCCCGGGCGTACCTGTCCGAGCCACGCGTTCGCCGCCTGCACAAGGAGGTCCCCGTCCTCCGACGCCACCGCGCCCGAATCCGACGCGGCGTCACCGGCTCCCGCCTCCATCGCGGCACGCGCGAGCTTCTTCGCCAGCTCGACGTCGGGCTGATCGAACGGGTGCACCCCGAGCAACGATCCCGCCGCGGCCGTCGCCATCTCCCAGCGGAAGAACTCCGCCCCAAGTTCGGCCTTGCTCTCCATCTCGATCCGTAGCACAGGATGGCCTGCCTCCTCGAGGGCGCCGAGACGGGTCTCCGCCTCCTCGTCGTTCTCGGAGCGGAGCGCGAGATGGACGAAGATCCGGTCGCCGCCGTAGCTCTGCGGCGGTCCGAGCGGCTCATCCACGACAGGAACGATGCCGCGCCCCGACTTCCCGGTGCTCTCGGCAACGAGCTGCTCGATCCAGACCGGCAGCGAAGCAAGGGATCGCGAGGCGACGAACGTCGCCTTGTCGCGCCCCGCGAGACACGCATCCCCGAGCGCGGCGCCGAGGACGAGGGCCGGATTGGCGTCGCCTTCGATGGACGGCCCGCATGCGCCTGCCATCGCGCGCGCGCCGGCGAGGAGAGCCTCGATGTCGGCGCCGATCAAAGCTGCCGGAACGAGCCCGAAGAGGGAGAGC
>JAGVPR010000370.1 GCA_020052115.1 Candidatus Eiseniibacteriota bacterium | reverse complement strand
GGCGGGACCCGCGCGCCTCGCGCGGGGGCGCGAGCCCTCCCCGGCCGCCAGCCCCGCGAAACGGGGATCGAGAACGCCGTCATGCATAGCTATGCAGCCCCACGATGATGAAGTTCACGGCGATCCAGTTGAAGAGCATGACGGCGCAGCCGATGACCGCGAGAATGGCTGTCCAGAGCGCCTTGTCGCGCACCTTGAGCCGGATGTGCACGAGCACGAGGAAAACGATCCACGTGTTGAGCGCGAAGACCTCCTTCGGATCCCAGCCCCAGGGGCGGCCCCATGAGACATTCGCCCATACCGCGCCGAGAATCGTCCCCGTCCAGAGCATGAGGAACGCGAGCTGCAGGAAGATCATCGTCGCACCGTCGAGCGCCCGTGACAGCCCGTCCTCTTCGAGCGAAGGATGACCCGACCAGGCGACCGCGAAAGCCGACGAGGGAACGAGACCATTCGCGGCGCGGCCGCCCAGATAGAGCACTGCGGTCACCGCGCCGAAGAATATGAGGGCGTAGGAGGCGATGACCATGTTCGTGTGGATGTAGAGCCAGATCGTGCGGTCGAGAATCGGCATCACGGTCATGATGTCGCTGTTGAGGGCGACCGGCATGAAGTGACCGACCATCATCGCCGTCATCGCATACGCCGATGCAGCGAGAGCCGGCAGGCTTCGAGCGGGCCGGCGCCTCAGCAGCGCCTCGAGCACGATCGCGACCGCGCCGCCCAGCCACGATGATGCGACGATCGCCTCGAACATGTTGGAGTTTGGAATCCGGCCGGCCAGCATCCACCGGAGCACGATGGACAGCGTGTGGAGCCCGAATCCGAGTGCGAAGAGTAGGAGACCGGTCCTGCGCGCCCAGCGCAGGCGATAGACGACCGACATGAGCAGGAACGGCAGGGCCAGGAAGTACACGATCCAGCCGGCTGTAAGCTTGCCGCTCCGGTAGTACCAGAGTTCGGCTCGGCGCCGACCCTCCGATGGGTAGAGTCGGGGTTCCGCGCGGGGCATGAGCCGCGCGAGATCGCCCGCCGCCCCGTTCACCGCCGCTGCATCGTGCGCGCGCCAGCCGGCGCGGAGCTGTCCCCAAGCCGCGCCGATCGAGGACGCGAGGGAAGGCTGGACACCCCCGGGGACCCCAAAGAGCATCGCGCGGCCCGAGTCGGACCGGGTCGAGGCAAAGGCGGCGACGGAGAGCCATGGCGCGAGGTCGTCGCCGCCGGGCGGCGGCACGCCCCGCCACATTCCGTGCAGGGCGTGTCCATCCGCGAACGCCCTGGCCGTGCGCAGGGCCTGGACATCCTTGTTCGTCCGCATGAGGTCGCGTTCGAGATCGGCGAGCACATCCTGGACGACCGGATCGTCGAGAAACGCCGGCGAGACGAGCCCGGTCTCGATGACGCGATCGAGCGCCGCGTCCGACAGCATGACGCCCCGCCGCCCCGCGGCCTCGCGGTTTCGGATCTCCTGGGCGATCTGGCGCCGCACCGCGCTCTTCCGGATGTAGATCAGACCGGCGTCGCCATAGTGTTCGGGCGCCAGCATCATGTCGAGGTATCTCACGGTCGCATCCACGCGCCGGAATCCGGCGGAAGCATTGACGCGCTTCATCTTCTCGTGGGCCATCGAATCGAGCGTCTTCACGCGTCCTTCGTCCTGCACGGCCGAGAGGCGAAGCGCCTTGAGGTCGAGCGCCTCGACGAACGACGCAGGGACCGAGGGCGGCACCATCCCTTCATCCCGGGCGGAGGCGGATCCCGCGAAGGCGATCGTGCCCAAGAGAAGAAAGAGCGCAATCCGCAGCGCCGGGGCGGCATCGGCGACGGATGCCCGCGGGGCCTGCTGGGTGCCTTCGGGGAGTCGAGCGGCCAGGCGGCCGCGGCGGCTCAGGATGATCGGCTTCACGTAAAAGCTCCATGCGGTCCCGGCGATCGTCAGGAGCGCGCCCAGCATCATGAGACCGACGCCGTGGCGGTTCCCGACGCCGAGACCGGTGTGATTGAGTCCTGCGTATTGCGTTTGAGGCGAAGGAGGATCCCACGTGGCCTGGAAATACCACCATCCGCGATGATCCGAGGGGTGGTTGCTTCGGATCTCGCGCACGTCGGACCAGCGGCCGTCGTCGAAGAACCTCACGAGGCTCACGTAATCGCGCTCGCGCATCTGCCCTGGATAGGTCTCGAGCCTGAAGGTCTCGAGGGCGACCGCCTCCGGCAAGCGGCGCGTTTCGCGTGAGTACACGATCTCGACTGGACGACCGCCGGGGAGGGACACCTTCTGCGGGAAGAACCCGTACCGGCTCGAATGGGCGTAATGGCTGTAGCGGAGCCAGATCGTCTTGCGCTCCCCGCCGCGGGCCACTTCGACCTGGACGAGCGAATACGAGGAGCCGGCCTTCGAGTCACGCTCGGCGCGCGGGATCACGAACGGCTTGACGACCCGCTGGGATGTCGCGCTGACCTCATCAACCGTGATCCCGAGCAGCCCTCCGTCGAATGACACTTGTTGATGAAGCGAGGCGTCTTTCGTCTCGAGCCCGCCTCCTGGCTTCGCCAACCCGATGCGGACGCCTCCGGGGCCGGCCCTGAAGAGAAGCCCGGCTTGCTCGAGGCCCCGCAGCTCGATTGAGATGGACTCATCAATCAACCGCCCGCGCTGCCCCGACTCATCGAGATCCTGAGAGAACTCCGCGTGCGGGAAGACGACCGAGCGCGTGAATGTCCGCTCGGGGCCCCGGATCCGCACCAGGGCCATCGCCCCCTTCTCCTTCGTCGAGGCGAGCGTCCAATCGGGATAGAACTGGACGAGCTCGAGCCCGTAGCGACCCCCGGCGACCCGCGTCTCGCCTTGCTGAAGCGCGGTCAGCGGGAACTCCTGCTCGTCCGGGCTGCCGGAGACGCGAACGGCAAGGCGCGGCGGACCCTCCTGCGGCCAGCGATCGAGCCGGTCGGATGCCGGCTCCCACGCGAAGGACGCGCTGATGAGTGTGTCACCCAGGCCGAATTGCGACACGCCGCCCCCGCCGGCGATCTGCTCAGTGACGGTCCCCCGCGGCGTGCGCGCAGTGAAACGCAGGAGGGGCGTGGGGACGCTGCCGCCCGACTCCAGACGCTCCTCCAGACGCGCGTACGGAAGGAAACCCGTCACGCGGATCGAAACGCCGCCGAGCGGGCCGGAATCAGAGGTGGGACGAGGCTCGAGCGACCACTCGCCCGCGACCAACGCCCTGTCGCCGGGCTGCGTCCAGGCGGCGTCCGTACTGCCGACACGCTCGCGGTACCTCGGGAGACCGCGCAGCGGCAACACGGCCCAGTCGTCTTCCCCTGTCGTTCGCACATGCAGGGCGAACCGGTCGCGCAAGTGGATCCGGTCTTCCGGCGCGTAGCGCAGATCCGCCGTCAATTCGGTGTCTACGAGCGCGGCCCCTGTGACCTTTACCGCGCGTCCTTCTCCGGGAAGCACGTCCTCCGTGTACTGCGGATACCCGGCGAGAAGTTGCCGGACGAACGGCGCCCGCGGCACGCCGCGCACCGACGGACGCACCGAGAGCTGAACCGCGAACGCCCTCTTGCCGCGGTCGTCACCCGTCAGAAGCTCGTAGTCAGGATTGACGGTCTCGACCCGCACGTCATAGAGCGTGTCTCTCCCATATACGTAGGTCCTGGCGCCCGGCTGAACCGTGAGGGTGGCTTCCTTGCCCCCCGGAACGCCGAGGACCGCTTGCCGGCGAAAGACGAGCATGTCGCCCTCGACCTTAGACGTGAAGTAGATGGCCGACCCGGTGATCAGAACGAGGACGCCTGCGTGGACGATCCACACGCCGAGCCGCGGAAGATCACGCCTGACTTGACGAATGGATGCCGTGACCAGCGAGACGATGAAGATCGAGAGGAGCAGACGGAAGGGCCACCATGTGAACCACTCCATCTCGGTCCTCTCGACGGAGGTCCGAGGGAACCACCGCGCGAGCGGGGCCGTGCCGGCGGATCCGATCCAGCAATAGATCAGAAGCAGCACCATGAGCACGACGCCGAAGCGCAGACTACCTATGACGTCGAGCGGCAGGGTCACACAGCGCAGGACGGCCCCCCGCAGGCCCCGGCGAGACCCGAGCGCAGTAAGCTCGACGCCGCTCGATGGTGCCGCCCCATCATTAGGTCGAACACGGCCGTTCTTCTTGTCGAGCAACTCGGCTTTCTCCTCTCCCTGCCGGGAGCAACCCGCGATTGAAGCGGATACAGGAATGCGGGCGCGCGTCGAGTCTCCGGGCGGGCGGACGCGCGCGGCCTGCGGGGTGGAGCACTGATGCAAGCAAGACGCGGACCATTGCGACCCAAGCTCTTGCAGGGTGCTGCTATCGGCCTCGCGCCGGGCGGATCGGGATTCCGAGGCGGGCGGGGCTGCCGCCTATCGGACGGAGGAGAGGTTGAAAACTGGTCGCGGGCCGAGTGGGTGCCGGCAAGCGGTCGAACTCGACAGAGAACAGGATAATGAGGTCTTGTGGGTTGCTGTCCGCACAATTCGCCCGGATGCTCAGCGCGCCATCCAGCATCATCGTGCGAGAAAAGGTGCGTCCCTTACATTTTCGCACGGGATTTCGGAAGATCGTTTGCGGGCAAAGCTGTCTCAAAGGCGTGCTCGATGACGCCCCCGCCCAGGACCCGGTCGCCCCGATAGAGGACAGCGGACTGGCCCGGCGTGACGGCATGCTGTGGAGCATCGAACACGACCTCGAAAGCGCCCGCGTCCGCTGCGACCACGCGCCCGGCGGCCGGGGCATGTCTGGACCGGATTCGCACGGCGACGAGGTCGCCGGGCTCCGGGGCC
>JAGVPR010000017.1 GCA_020052115.1 Candidatus Eiseniibacteriota bacterium | reverse complement strand
TCGAGGCGGAGGTCAAGGCCCGCAGGAACGAGATCCTCGCCAAAATCATCGGCCCCGTCTGACCGTTCACGTCACCACGGGCGTGACCGAACGGTTACAACACATCCGTACAGGAGATCGCACATGGAAAGCGGATTCATCGCGCTTCGCCGACGGGCGGGTATCGGAATCGCCGCGGCCCTGCTGACCGTGGCTCTGGGATGCGGGGAGGACAAGGACAACCACGCGAGCCCGCAAGGTGACCCGAGCGCCACGGTCAAGTATCGCGTCTACGGCTTCCCCGTTGAGGAATTCGGATCCCTGAGTGTGAGCCTCATTCTCAGCGAGGGAACCCTGGTCGGCACGGAAGAGGACGGAACGAACTTCAACATGCTCGGCCACGGATCCTTCGCTGTCTACGTGCCGGCGGAGTCCGGCACTCTCCGGATTGACGCCATCGGCCTTGGCGAGACATTCGTCGAGAGCTCGGAAGAGCACGCGCACTACTCATGGAACATCAACCCTACGGGGACCACCTGGAGCGCGGGGGATTCCTACGTGGAGGGCCCTCCCGACGGCCGCACGATCGAGAGCGTGCCCGGCGTGCAGGGCTACTATGGCTTCTCGACATTGGGACAGCAGATGCTGTCCCTGCGTCTGGCGGCGCCTTGAGAACGGAGCTTGCATGAGAAACGCGAGTCTCATCATCCTAGCCCTGCTGGCCGCTCTGCCCGCCGTCTCGGCGGCCGGCGGGACCAATGAAGAACTCGCCCGCCAGGTGCGCCAGGCGGAGACGGCCTTCGCGAAGACGATGTCCGTGCGCGATCACGATTCGTTCGCCGCTCACGTCGCGGAAGAGGCGCTGTTCTTCAGCCGCCAAGTAGGGACGTTCACCTCGATCTGGCGCCGCGAGTCCGACGGCCGCTGGAGGATCGTCTTCGACAAGGGATGCCCTCCCTGCGACCCTCCGCCGAAGGCGCAGTAGCCCGATCCGATCGGGCTCTGGCCGACACTGCCGGCGCGCCATGACAGTGCTCACCGTCCCGGGATGATGAGCAGGTCCTTGTGAGGGTAACGCGTACGCAGTCTTCCGGTGATCGTGACCAACCCCGTGCGCCTGCGTGAAGCTCCTTCTCGATCCTCCGGACGCCTGAGGCTCCGCTGGAACGCGGCCGCCCGTTGCATTCGGGTCACTGCCTCCGTAGACTGTTGCGATGCGCCTGCGATGAGCCGGGCGGCGCTCCGGCGGGCTTGAAGAGGCGCAACGCAACTGCGGCACCACGGAGGTCCATTGATCGAGGCTCGCGGTCTCTGCAAGGTCTTCCAGGACGGCAAGCGCGGCCCCGTGGCCGCCGTGGATGACCTGTCGTTTGCGTGCGAGAAGGGACGCATCTACGGCCTCCTCGGCCGAAACGGCGCCGGCAAGACGACGACGCTTCGCATGCTCGCCACGATCTTCCTGCCCACGAGCGGCAGCGCCACCGTGGACGGATTCGACATCGTGCGCGAGGGAGCGCGAGTGCGTGAGCGGATCGGTTTCCACACGGGCGACACGCGCCTCTACGATCGGCTCTCGGGGCGGGAGGCGCTCATCTTCTACGGCCGCCTGCAGGGACTCTCGCGTGACGAAGCCCGCGGGCGAGTCGAGACGGTGGCTCGCCTCTACGGCCTCGCGGAGTTCTTCGACCGGCGCGTGGGCAAGATGTCCACCGGCCAGCAGCAGCGCATCTCGATCGCGCGCGTGGCGGTCCACGACCCGCCGGTGCTCATCCTCGATGAGCCGACGGTCGGGCTGGATGTCTTCGGCGCCCGCGAGGTGCTGGAGACCGTGCGCCGGTTTCGCGACCAGGGAAAGTGCATCATCTTCTCGACGCACATCATGACCGAGGCGGAGAAGCTCTGCGACACGATCGGCATCGTCGAGTCGGGCAGGCTGCTCGCGGAGGGAACGACGGCGGAGCTGAAAGACCGCGTGGGAAGCCACGATCTCGAGGAGGTCTTCGTGCGCCTCGTGCAGCAGGCGGGCACCGTGGAGTCCGGGGCCGCGGCCGGGCGGAGGGTCTAGCCGATGCGCTGGGAGAAGATCGGCATCGTGTGGTTCAAGGAGATGCTCGATACGATCCGCGACCACCGTTCGCTCTTCTTGATGGTCGTGCTGCCTCTCGTCCTCTATCCGGCGATGTTCATGCTCGGCGGCACGATCATCGGACGTCAGGAAGCCAAGGAGAAGGCGATGGACGTGTCCGTCGCGCTCGGGAGTGCCGATGGCGCCGAGTCCCTGCGCACCGCGATCCAGGGGGCGGACAACATGGACGTGGTCGCGAGCGAGAGCCCGAAGGACCGGGTCGCGGATGGATCCGTGGACCTCGGCCTCCTGCCCGGTCCCGGGTTCGATGATGCGATCGCGCGCGGCGAGACGCCCAAGCTGGAGGTGTTCTACGACGGCGCCGAGAGCGGCTCACGCGAGGCCCGCAGCCGTGTCAAGAAAGCGCTCGACGATCTGCGGGAGCGGGTCCGGCGGGAGCGGCTCGGCATGATCGGCGCTGACGAGAAACTCCTCCTCGTCATCGAGGACGTCGAGACGAACGTCGCCTCCAAGCAGAAGATGACCGGATTCGCCATCGGAGCGCTCGTCCCCTACCTGCTCACGATCCTGATAGCCACCGGCGCGTATCACACGGCCGTGGACGCGACGGCGGGCGAGAAGGAGCGGAACACGCTCGAGACGATCCTCGTCAGCTCGGCCGGGCGGTTCGAGATCGTATTCGGGAAGTACCTGGCGATCGTCACCTCATCGCTCGTCGCGACTCTGGCGGGGATCATCGGCATGGCGGCGACGTTCCTCCTTCTGGCTCAGAAACTGGGTGGTGCAAGCGAGCCGATCGCGGCGCTGCCGCCTGCGATGATCCCGGTGCTCTTCCTCATGGCCGTGCCGCTCGCGCTCTTGTTGTCGGCGGTATTGCTCGCCATCGGCTGCTTTGCGCGGAGCACGAAGGAGGCGCAGACGTTTCTCTCGTACTTCCAGTTCCTTATCATCCTGCTCGCGTTGACCTCCATCGTGCAGGACGTGCACGCGGATCTCACGACGTACCTGATCCCGGTGCTGAACGTCGCGATGGTGCAGCGCGAGATGCTCGTCGGGGTTCGAGACGGGGTCCACGTGTTGTTGACCATCGGTTCGACGCTGGCTCTCGCCGGCGTGATCTTCGCCGTCGGATACAAGCTCTTCCAGGAAGAGCGGGTGATGTTCAGGGCGCGCTGAAAAAGCCGCCGATGATCAGCGCGCCGGCCGCCGGCGCGCGCGGAGGGTTCCATGCTGAAGGATCTGGACCGGCTGATGGGCGAACGCAGCCTCGACGCGCTCGTGATCGTGAAGTCATCGCCGTCGAACCCGGCGTTCACCTACGTCACCCGCGGGGGGCATTTCACGATCGCCTACTACGTGCACAAGCGCGGGCAGAAGCCGCACCTCGTCCACGGACCGATGGAGCGCGACCAGGCGGTCGCCACAGGCTGCGCGACCTCCGACTTCAATGATCACGGGCTGAAGGAGATCAACGAAACCGAGAGCGCTGAGGGGCGCATCCGGCTGAAACTCGTCAAGCGGATCCTCGGCGATCTCGGCGTGAAGGGGCGCGTGTCGTGGTACGGCACCGATGAGATCGGGAAGGGCTTCGCCTTGATGTACAACATCGCGCGCGAGATGCCGAAGATCCGGACCGTCGCCGAATCGTCCAGTTCCATCATTGACACGGCGAGGTGCACGAAGGACGAAACCGAGGTGAACGAGATGCGCAAGGCGGCGCTCGGGACGATCGCCGGCATGGCGGCCGTGCGCGACTTTCTGCGGGACTCGCCGCGCAGGGACGGGC
>JAGVPR010000197.1 GCA_020052115.1 Candidatus Eiseniibacteriota bacterium | reverse complement strand
CGGGCCCGCCGGGAGCGACAGCCTCGATGCGACGCGCCGGGGTTGGACGGCGGTCGTCGAGCGGTTGGCGCTCAAGAAGGCAAGCCTCGGGACCGCGCTCAGCGGAAGCCGGCTCCTCGATCTCGACGACTCCGGGCGGCTCCGTGTGATCGTCGAGATGGCCTTCCATCGAAACCTCATGGATCATGTGGAGAATAAGCGGCTCATCGAACGGGAGACCGCAGAGGTCTTCGGCCGGCGCCTGACGATCCGCTGCGTGACCCGCACGGAGGCCGGCCTCGACGATCAGCTCGCGGGTCCTCCTGTCGCGCTTCCTGCGCGCGGGCCCCAGGCACCCGCGGTACCGCCGCCCGCCGCGGATCATCCCGGCGTGCGGCGGGTCATTGACTTCTTCGGGGGACGCGTCGAAACCGTGGATTCGTGACATCGGATTCGGAGGGGAACGCGCACCGCGTTCGCCTCCGGGGTGTGCCGCGCGCGCCGAAAGCGCCACGGAGGACGGATGAAGAACGTCGGCAACATCGCAAAGCTCATGAAGCAGGCCGGCCAGATGCAGGCCAAGATGCAGGAACTCCAGGAGGAGATGGCCGAGCGGAAGTTCGAGGCCTCCTCGGGCGGCGGCGCCGTGACGGCCGTCGTCAGCGGCCGGCACGAAGTCATCTCGCTCAAGATCTCTCCCGAGGTCGTGGATCCGAGCGATATCGCCATGCTCGAGGATCTCGTCGTCGCCGCGGTGAACGCGGCGCGGCAGCAGGCGGAGCAGGGGATGCGCGAGGAAATGGAGAAGCTCACCGGGGACCTGGGCATCCCGCCGGGACTCATGTAGACGGTCCTACCCTCTCGAGTACAGAAGCCACGAGATGCAATACAGTTCCGGAGTCATTGAAGCCTTGGTCAAGGAGCTGTCCCGGCTCCCCGGCATCGGAAGAAAGTCGGCGCAGCGGCTGGCCTTCCATCTGATGCGGGTTCCGGCAGCGGAAGCCCTGCTCCTTTCCGATGCGATCCGCGCGGCGCGCCAGAACCTGGGCTCGTGCCGCGTCTGCGGCAATCTCACGGAGGAGGATCTCTGCGCCATCTGCTCGGACTCGCGCCGTGACGTCCGCACCATCTGTGTCGTCGAGGAGCCGATGGACATGGTCGCGATCGAGCGGACCGGCACCTTCCGCGGCGTGTATCACGTCCTGCGCGGGGTGCTCTCGCCGCTCGACGGGATGGGCCCCGAGGACCTGTCCACCGACCCGCTGCTCGGGCGCGTGCGGGACTCGGCAGGCGAGGTGGAGGTCATCATCGCCACGAATCCGACGGCGCAGGGGGAAGCCACGGCGCACTACCTCGCAGGGCTCCTTCGGCCGCTCGGCGCGCGCGTGACGCGGATCGCGCGCGGGATCCCGGTCGGCAGCGACATCGAGCTGTCCGATCAGGTCACCGTGGCGAAGGCGCTCGAAGGCCGCAAGGAACTTTGAGCGGACCGGCGGCCGAATGTCCGTGACCTCCGGCGCCCGCATGAAGCCGCTCGACCGGCTCTGGGTGTTCCTGGCGACCGGGTTCGGATCGGGGTTCTTCCCGTTCGCCCCGGCGACGTTCGCATCGCTCCTCGTCACGATCGGCTACCGCTTCCTCGCGCCGCAGCCCGGCCCGCTCGCGATCGTGTGGGTCGTCGGGATCGCCGCCGTCATCTTCGCGGTCGGCATTCCTCTGAGCCGGCGCACCGAGGAGATCCTCGGTCCGGACGCGCGGCCGATCGTCATAGACGAGGTCGCGGGCCAGCTGATCGCCTTCGCCGGGCTCGAGCCGAGCTGGACAGTGCTCGTCGCGGGCTTCCTGTTCTTCCGGGCGGCGGACATCATCAAGGTCCCGCCGGCGGGGGCGGCGGAGCGGCTGAAGAACGGCCTCGGGGTCATGGCGGACGACCTGGTCGCGGGGGTCTACGCTCACATCGCGCTGCGGGTGTTCCTGGTGCTCCTGGCGTGGTTCACGCGGAGCCGGATGTGACGCCGGAAAGGGATCATGGGCAATGCTGAGATGCTGGATCAGACGCTGGGCGTGATCGAAAGCTTCCGCAAGCGGAGCGTCATCGTCCTCGGCGACTTCTATCTGGACGAGTACATCCACGCGATCCCTCTCGGGCTCTCTCCCGAGTTCGCGGTCCCCAGGCTCCTGGAGCGCGCGCGAGAGGCCGTTCCCGGCGCGGCCGGCAACGTCGCGGCGAATCTCGCCGGCCTGGGGTGCGAGGTCTTCGCCGTCGGCGCCATCGGAGAGGACGGGGCCGGACAGAGGATCGCCGGCCTGCTGAACGGGCTCGGCGTCAACACGGAGAATCTGCTCCGCTCCGCCGATCGCGTGACCGGCACGCTGTCCCGGATCGTCAGCGACGCCCCGCACGGCGGCTCGCAGCACCTCTTGCGTCTCGATCAGGAGCGCGTCCCCTCCGGGTCGGGCGGCATCGAAGCGGAGATCCTCGCACGTCTGGGCCGTCTCCTGCCGCGCGTGCAGGGCTTGTTCTGTTCGGATTACGAGGAGTCGGTTCCGGGGACGGGGCTTCTCTCCGCGGTCTCCGTGCATAAGGTGGCGTCGCTGGCCCGCGCGAGCGGCGTGCGAAGCCTCGGCAGCTCCCGGAGGCGCGCCGCGCTCCTGGCCGGCGTGGACGGCGTCATCATGAATAGGGCGGAGGCCCAGCTGCTGGGGCTCTCGTCGCCTCAGAGGATCGAGACGTTCGCCGCGGAATGTCTGGAGCGATTGGGGCTTCAGTACCTCTGCATCACCCTCGGTGAGGAAGGCGTCTTCTGCGCCGACCGCGCGGAGCGGGTTCGCGTGCCGGCGCGCCGCAGCGAGCTGATAGACCCATGCGGAGCCGGCGACACGTTCGCCGCGGTCTTCTTCGCCGCGATGCTCAGCGGATCGTCGCTCAAGGAGGCCTGTCGAATCGCCAATGAGGGCGCGGCCGTGGTGGTGGGCAAGCACGGGACCGTCCCGCTCACGAACGAGGAGTTATCCCGGCAGCTCAAGTACGGGGCGAGGGGCGGCGGGAAGCTCCGCGAGCCGGCGGAGCTGGAAGCCCTGCTGGAAGGGCTGCGTTCGACCCGGCGAATCGTCTTCACGAACGGGTACTTCGATCTCTTCCATTCCGGGCACGTTCACTTCCTCAAGAAGGCCAAGGAGCTGGGTGACATCCTCGTGGTGGGCACGAACAGCGATCGCTCGACGCGGGAGAACAAGGGCGAAGGGCGGCCGCTCCTCTCGGAATCCGAACGCATCGAGATCCTGGCCGCGCTCGACGTCGTGGACTTCGTCACGGTCTTCGACGAGCTGACGCCGATCAATCTCATCCGGAGGATCCGGCCGCACGTGCTGGTCAAGGGGGGCAACTACGTCGAGGACGAAGTGATCGGGAGCGATTTGGTCCGGGCCCACGGCGGCACGGTCGTGATCGTGCCGCACGAGAGCAAGACAACGACGGTCGGCCTGATGCACCTGATCAAGCACGCCTCGGATGGGCTGAGATCCACATCATGAAGTCGTGGGAGCGGGAAGAGAAGACGCACACGGCGATCGTGAAGCGGTTTCTCCGCCGCGCGGGGATGGAGGAGGGCGAGGCGCTCCTGCTCGAGCGGGAGCTCGAGCGGTACATGCAGGTGAAGCTGGGGCGACGGCAGTGGATCCGGCCGGAAATCACGCGTTTCCACACGGAGTGGTATCGCGAGCTTTACCGCATCACGGGCGGCGAGGATCCTTATCTCGACGTGAAGGCGGCATCGAACGAGGCCGCGCGCGAGATCCTGGCGTCTCTCGAGATCGCCGGGTTCGAAGAGGCGGTCCGCGCGGCGATCGTGGCGAACCGGATGGACTACGGCGCCTTCGACTACGAAGGGAGCGAGGGTCTGCCGGGAGCGCGCGACTTCGAGGGGTTCGAACGCATGCCGCTGGCGGTGGACGACATGGAACCCCTCACGCGCGCGGTGCAGCGGGCGAATCTGGTGCTCTATCTGCTCGACAATCACGGGGAGGTTCTCTTCGACGAGATCGTGATGGCCGAGATGCGGCGCCTCAACGGACAGGCCCGTATCGTCGCGGCCGCGAAGGCGTCCCCGATGCTGAACGACGTCACGCGCGACGAGGCGGTGTCGCTCGGGCTTTCGCGGGTCTGCGAGCTGATCTCGACCGGGAGCAACTGCTTCGGCGTCCCCGAGGACGAGGTGAGCGCCGAGTTCCTCGCGGCGGCGCGGGCGGCCGACGTGATCGTCGCGAAGGGACAGGCCCATCTCGAATTCTGGCTCAATTACGGCGTCCCGAACGTCTTCAACGTCGCTCACACGAAGTTCCCGGTCCGCGACCCCGCTTTCGGGGAGTTGCCCGCGGGGAGCAACCTGGTGCTCTGTTCGGGCCGGTATCGCGGCGACAAGCCGGGCTATGGGCTCTAGAGGAGACGCGATGGACGCGGCGGCGGTCATGGCGAGGCGGCTGGAGGAGACGTTGCGCCTCCAGGGGGGCGTGATTCTCGCAACCGCCGCCATCGTGCGCCGGAACACCTATCTCGGCCGGGGGATCCTCGGACAGAACGGCTCGTACGCATCGCCGGGGGCGGACGCCCGAGGCTACGTGCCGGTCGAGCGCTGGATCATGTCGGCGTGCGAAGCCGAGAATCCGGTTCGCCTGGCGGGAGAGGGGCTCACGCGCCTGCAGCTCGGCGGCGGCGAGAGCTGCGGGCTGCG
>JAGVPR010000159.1 GCA_020052115.1 Candidatus Eiseniibacteriota bacterium | reverse complement strand
GGGCTCGGGAACGAGCTGATCGAGCCGTCGGGCGAACTTGGCCTGGGTCGGGTCGCGTGTCGGGAACGCCTCGGCGGGTTGCTCCGATACTACTATCGGCGTGCGGCGTGACGTCGGCTGGATTCTGGCACACTACCCCAAGAAGGACAGCTTACGACCTGGCGCTCGGCCTCCGCGACGTAACCGCAAGCGAGTCAAGTTTGATGGAGTCTTCGTGATCCCGCAAATTCGCCCCGGCTTCTTGGCCGGCGGGCCAAAGGACTACTCGAGCCGGTACGCCGTCAGGACATTGGCGGTCTTCAGCAGGATGCATCGCCCGTCGCGCGTGACGCGACAGTTGTCGAACTCCTCGGGGATGCCGACGCGCGACATCACTGCGCCGTCCCGCAGCCGGACCCGCTCGAACGCGGTCCCCTTCAGCGTGTCGCTGTCGACGTGCGTCATGAACACCGTGCACTCGTCAGCATGCTGCGTCTTCGAGACCGGCTCAGCGATGACGGGAGCCCAATCCCCGATGTCGACGCTGAAGTGGTCCGAATTCACAGCCGCTTCCAATATGCTCCC
This sequence comes from Candidatus Eiseniibacteriota bacterium, assembly GCA_020052115.1. Taxonomy (GTDB): domain Bacteria; phylum Eisenbacteria; class RBG-16-71-46; order JAGVPR01; family JAGVPR01; genus JAGVPR01. The sequence goes on along the minus strand of JAGVPR010000159.1, from coordinate 8,636 downwards.
TAGGATCAAAGTGCCGAGATCGAGGGCGGTCCGCCGCACGGGCCGGAAGTGCGCGCTCCCGAGCAGCCGTCCATCCCGGGAGAAACGCCAGAGGTTCTGTCCGCCGGCGATGACGAGCTGGCTGTCCACGACGCTCAGGGTCCAATCAGAACTCCCAGGTTCGGACTTGACGTCCAACGGAACGGAAACGATCTCTTCTCGCTTGTTCAGGTCGATGAGACGCAACGCCCCGTTGCGCGCCACGTAGACCGTGTCGCCCAGGACCAGGAAGTTGCTGAACTGACGTGATGGAGATCCCTGGGAGACCCAACTCTCTCCGAACTCCTTGAGGAGGCGACCGTCGCGGCGGTCCACGAGACAGATCCAATGCGCCCGGAACCACTCATCCTCCCCGATGTCCCGCGTTGCACGGATTGGGCCGTGACTTACACCGAATCCCCGAACCGACTCCGGAAACTCAACGCGCACAACGATCAGGTCTCGCTCCAGCGCAAGCTGCGTCACCACTCCGTCAAGAGTGGGAGGTTTCTTCCACAGCGGCTTGCCGTCAGCCACTCGAAAGGCGCAGAGCGTGTTGTCGTACGGCGCGTACAAAACCGAATCGCCCGGAGCGAGCATCGCGGCGGCGACCCGACGGCTCGGCCGCGTCCCGAACCGCATCGACTCCTTCGCTTTCGGAGGCTTCGCGGCCCACAGCAGCGTTCCGTTGCGAGCGTCGTACTTGCGCAGCGATGCGGCATCCCAGAGTACGACCATCGTGGAGTCGGTGTCGAACAGCGGCGGGTTGCCGGCCAGGACGGGGCCGCAGTCGCCGTCCACGCCGCGCTCCGGCTTCCAGCCTTCCAGGAACTTGTCCTGTCGCCAAAGCAGCGCTCCGGTCACAAGATCGAGGGTGGCCGTCGTTTTCTTGTCGTCGCTGGTCTTGGCATGAACGAAAAGTCCTCGAACGGGAGGCAGAGCGAACTGCCCCATGCATTCTCCGAACCCGAGTGCCTGTGAATTCCACATTTCCCTCCCGGTCCACAGGTCGATGACCGCGAAGCTGGGCTGGCGGGCGCCGGACTTCTTGCCCAGGCTGAGCACGGCGAGGTGCGTGCCCGGGATCCGATCGAGGGCGCACCCGGAGAGATTGCGAAACTCGCGCTCCCAGCGAACGGAGCCATCCAGCGCGTCAAGCCCGAACAGACCGGCCTTCGTGTCGACAATCACGATGCCCGGAAGCGGCGTCTGCATCCAGGAGATGCCGTTCTTGAAGACGTGGGTCCAGCTGGGCGGCCGGACGCCCACTTCGACGGCGGAAGATCGCGCGGCCGTGGGCCACAGCGAGGACAGAGCCGCGATGGCGAAGCCAGCGCAGAGGGCAAAGCTGCGTCTGCGGGGAGCGCCGCGCCGCACGCCTGCTGGGGCGCCCGACAGGGCGAGGAGAGATCCGAGCATCATCGTCGTCCTCCTCTGCGGGCGGGGCAGCGTGTGAATCTGCAGCGAGCGCCGGGAGGGTGCTGCCCGGCCGGTCAGAACTATAGCCGGTACTCCGCGAAAACTCCATCCGACGCGTGGAACGGGCACGTTGGCGGCGACCATACGCTACCGAGCGTTCGCGGGGCCGGCCGTCGCACCGCGATGGGTTCCTGGAATCCCATGGTCGGGGATGAGGGCGACAACGAACGGCGCCGAAAGACAGAGATCGACCTTCGCGTCGGGAAGATGATCCCGCGCGAGACTACGCGGCGAGTCGGTAGTCGTGGTGCACGCCGTCCAGAACGGGGAGAGCGATGAGTCGCCCGACCCGCGGCGGAGGCTGCTTCAATTCCGGGTATGGATCCGGGATGCCGTGGATCGCCTGTGACGGACGCGCCCCGTTGTAGTAACGGACGTACTCGGTGACGACACGGCGAATGTGGTCGGCACTGAGGAAGATGAAGTGGTCCAAGGCCTCCTCACGCAGCGTCCTGATGAAGCGCTCGACGTGGGGTGAGGCGTTCGGCGCGCCGTAGGGGATTGGCAGTCCCTTGATTCTCATGACCTCGCCGAGCCAGCGATCGAGATGGCAGCGGTATCGGCTCCGGCCATGATCCTCGTCCCCAGTCCCGCTCGTCCGGATCTGACCGAAGATCCCGTCATTGTCGTGGATGAGGAAGCGTGGACCGTTCCCCCAGGCTGTCGCCTCGCGGATCTGCTGCTTGATCCAGGGAAGCGTTGGGTTGGTCGTCACGTTGAAGTGGACGATCCGTCGGGAACCGACCTCCATGATGACGAAGACGTAAGCGACGGCGAAGAATGCGGTGTACTGCGTGAGGAAGTCGCAGGCCCAGACCTCCTTGGCGTGATTGCGGATGAAGGTGCGCCAGGTTTGATCTCCACGAGGGGCGCGGCAACGCGCGACCATGTAGCGGCGGACCGTGCTCCCCGAATGCTCGATGCCGAACTTGGCGGCGAGTTCCTCGGCGATCTTCTCCTCGCCCCACTCGGAATGGTCGCCGGAGATCCGCTGGCTGAAGGCGATGTGCTGCCGGGGGATGCTGGGTCGACCGATCCTGTGGGAGTGTGACCGGCGACGCCAGAACACCCTGAAGCCTTGGCGGTGCCAGGCGATGACCGTCTCGGGCTGGACGATGATCAGGGCACGGTACCACCCCGGCCAGAGTCTCCGGAGGAAGATCCAGAAGAACCGATCTTCGCTTCGAAGCCGAGGGCGACGTTGAGTCCGTTGATAGAGCGTAAGTTGCTGACGCAGTGCCGCGTTCTCAAGGGCAAGGGTCGTGCGCGATGCCCCATGATATAATACGGGGCGCGATTCAACTTCCTGTTCTTGTGACGGCTGTCCCGCCCCGGCCATGCTGGAGGGCGCGCGATGCCACCCCCGGAGAAGCCCCTGTTCGCAGTTCCCGCTGAGGTATGCCGTTTCCCTGACTTCCGCGCTACGCTGTCCGACCGCTCCTCATCTTCTTTGCGAGATCTGAGGTTCTCTCGATCGACACTTCCGCGGCTCGCAGAGCCTCAGACGTTGCGTCCCTGCCCCGGAGAGCATGCGGCGTTCAAGCGGCGTGTCAACTGCAGGAATCGAGAGGCGTTCGAGTTCTCGGGATCCAGAGATGGACAAGCCAGGAGGGGCTGCGACTGCCCGTCCAAAGGAGAGGGACCATGATAATCCTGCGTTGCTCTCGTTCGTCGCTCGCATGGTGGATGCTTGGAGCGGCGGTGTTGATCGGCGCACAGGCTTCGACGGCGACCGCCCAGTGGACCGTGGTCAACCTGCACCCAGCGGGTGCGACCGGGTCACGGGCCTACGGCGTGGACGGCGGCGTGCAGGCGGGCGAGGCCTGGGTGGACGGTTGGCCGCGCGCCTGTCTTTGGCATGGGTCCGCCGAGACATGGGTGAACCTGGATCCTGCCGGGTCCAGCCAGTCGCGAGCCTATGGGGTTTGCGGGGGCGCGCAGGTGGGGGTCGCCTATGTGCCCGTCTACTGGCACGCCGCGCTCTGGTCCGGCTCGCCGGACACGTGGGTGAATCTGAATCCGGTCGGGGTCACCTATTCGATGGCCTACGGTGTGGACGGCGGTCAGCAGGTCGGCTACTGGATCTCGTATGACATGCAAAGTCGCGCCTGCTTGTGGAGCGGTTCCGCCGCATCGTGGGTGAACCTCGATCCGTACGGGTCCCTCTGGTCCGTGGCGAAAGGCGCGGGCGGTGGCCAGCAGGTGGGCCGGGCGCGGGTCAACAACGCCACGCGTGCGAGCCTGTGGACGGGCACGGCCGCTTCGTGGGTGGATCTGCACCCCGCCGGGGTGACCAGCTCGTTCGCCCTCGACGCGCACGACGGCCAGCAGGTGGGATACGTCGATATCCTCGGTCACCATGCGAGTCTCTGGACCGGCACGAGCGCCTCCTGGGTGGACCTGCGGCCTGCCGGGGCGTTGGAGTCGGAAGCTCTCGCCGTGAACGCCGGTGAGCAGGTGGGCTGGGCCACCTTTGCTGCGGGTGTTCGCAAGCGCGCCAGTCTCTGGAACGGCACGTCCGCCTCCTGGACGGACCTGCACGCGTTTCTGCCGCCCGAGTTCAACGAATCGGAGGCTTGCGGCATCTCGCACAACGCTTCGTTCACTGATGTCGCCGGCTGGGGATGGAATACGACGACGGGTCGGGAAGAGGCGCTGCTGTGGACGAAGCCGTCGCCGGCGGTGGCGGTCGAGGATCCTCGAAGACATTCGGCGATGCCCCGCCTGAGTCCCGGCTGGCCCAACCCGTTCAACCCGGCGACAACGATCGCGTTCAGCTTGCCGCAGACCGAACGGGTCCGGCTGGTGATCTTCGACTTGACCGGTCGGCTGGTGCGCGTCATCGTGGACGAAGTGAGGGCAGCCGGGAGCTACGAGGTTCAGTGGAACGGGACGGGCGCCCGCGGCCAGCAGATGGCCTCGGGTGTGTACGTCTGCCGGATGGAGGCTGGCTCGCTCCGCGAAACCCAGCGGATGACGTTGGTCAGATGATTGGCGCTAGGATCGTCCTGGGTCACGCAGAAGGGGATTGTATCGTGGGGTGCTGAGCGTTCGTATTCCGCGGACGCTCCATTCCAGCCTGGAGAACCCGGGGCGGTTCATATCGACGGTTGTTCTACGCATGAGCCGTTCGGAGTCAACCGACGAATGGTGATGATGGAAGAGACACCGCCTGCGCTTGAGACCGAATCCGTGAACTGCGCCCTGTGCGGGTCTCCCAATCGTGTGGTCCTGTCGCGCGAAACCGAGATGCTGGCTCTGCCAGAGCCACTCCGCGTGGCGGAGTGCCGAGCGTGCGGCTTCGTGTATACCAGTCCCCGGCTGACGCGTGCGGCGTACGATCGCTACTGTGCTAGGCAGGAGTACTTCGAGGCTTACGATTACGACGCGATGATCGACCGCGTGCGCAAGGCGGCCTTCCAATCACGACTGGAGCGCATTGGGCGGACGATCAAGATAGGCCGAATGCTCGATATCGGCTGCGCGACGGGCGAATTCCTCAGCGCGGCGACGCAGTTGGGCTGGCAGCCATTCGGCGTCGAGCCTTCAGCATACGCGGCGAAAGAGGCCTGGCGGCGCCATGGTCTTCCGGTCGAGAACACTTCGTCGCTGGCGGGATTCGCCGACGGCTTCTTCGATGTCGCGCACATGAGCCACGTCCTAGAGCATGTGCCCGATCCGCTGGACACGCTGAGGGAAGTGAATAGGGTGCTGAGGCCGGGGGGCGTCGTTGTGGTCGAAGTGCCATACGAGCTTGGCAGTTGGCTATTCAACTTTGACGTCGTGCGAGGGCGCAAGTCGACCTTCCCTTCGATCCATCATCTGTCGTTCTTCTCGCCTGCGACGTTGAAACGATTGCTGGCGCAGTGTGGTTTCGAGGCGCAGGTCGCGTCGGTCTCGCCCAAGAGGCGCGAGGGTCGGACATGGTGGACGAAGCTGGCACTGACCGCGCTGGCCTATGTGGGCGACACGCTGGCCATGGGTGAGAATATCGAAGGGTATGCGGTGAAGCGTACTCCGCGAAAACTCCATTCCATGAGCTGATCGCGGTCGGGTCACCTGTCCCTCCCAAAAACTCGAATCGGTCTGCTGAAAGTAGGCGACGCCGCCGGAGGAAAGTCCGCATTGGAGTCTGAGGGATTCGACGGAGCGATGGCGGGGCAGAATCACGGTTCCCTGATGTGTACCGGACGGGCGACGCGCGGCTTGGGCATGGTCCGGCTGCGCGGTTGCGCAAGAGACGAGCAGGTCGCAGTGCGGTCAGGCCGCGACGCGTTCGTAATGATGGTGGAGCCCGCCGAGATCCTCGCTCTCGATCACGCCGCCCCGATCAACCTCTCGACGTAGGGATTCTGCCAGGGTGACCGTGGAGCGATGAACGCCTCCTCGAAGCCCATGTTCGCTACCCGCCTGCGAAATGGCTCACCGTAGATCGCGTCACGATCCCGGAGCAGATATTCCGGCGGGGCCATCCACGGGAATGCCTCCACGATCTGTTGAGCCGTCCACTCGGCCGTCGGGCTAGCGGTGACGTTGAAGTGGAAGACGCGGAGTCGTTCGTGCGCGAGGACGAGGAAGACGAAGAGGACCTGGTTCCGCACGGTCGGCACGATGAAGAAGTCAATGGCCACGACCTCCTTGACGTGGTTCTTGAGAAAGGCGCGCCAGGTCGGAGTAGGCGGCTTGCGCGGGCGGATCATGTACTTCTCGACAGTGGCCTTAGCAAGATCGATCCCGATCATGCGTAGCTCGCGGACGACGCGGATCCCTCCCGAGGGCCGCCCTCGAAAGGGATCCGCGTCAGTGGCTTCGCTGCTGGGATTCACCCACACGGCGAGACTTAGAAGATGCGGCCGAAGAAACCCTTGATCCTCCCCCATGTGTTCTTCTCAATCGGAGTCGGCCCCGGAACTATGGTGATGTTCACGCCGATCCGATCTACATGCGCCAGGGCGCCGCCGATCGCGACCTGGTCGCACACGCTGAGCACGTGATCACCGTTGTCGATCCATTCGTCCACGTGCTTCTGCTGGCTGAACACTGGATAGATCTCGTGCCAGATCTCGCAGGTCGGATCCGCCCCGGTCGGAGGCTGCATTGGTTCGTAGATCTCTCCGTTCGACAGGTAGTAAGTCGGGCCGACCCACTGAATGTGAAAGCGGACCCCGTCGAGGACAATGTAATCGCATGGGGAGAGAACGCCGTCCCCGTTGTCCTCAAAGCCGTCCTGATGGTGGACGAGGCAGTAGGACGGGTACAGCTCATGCCAGCTCGAGCAGTTCTGCGTGACTTGTGCGCTTTTTGCGGCTGGCTCCATCAGATCCAGGTACACCGTCGTCTGGCCGCGAGCGGCCGGGGCCAGTGCGACGAGCACCACCGCTGTGACAAGGAACAGCGGGCGGGTCGTGCGTGATAAGAGATGCATGAGTCCATCCTTTGCCGGAGAGGCCGGCGGAGACGGTCCCGTGGGACCGCGTGGAGTCATGCGCGCGGCCCCATGCGCGGGGCCAGGTACGTCATCGAGGCGCACGGAATATAGCAGATTCCACGCCTTCACGCAAGCTAGGAGATGGCGCGGGTCTGCAAATCGGAGACCCTCTCCTGAGGCGGTTTTCGCGGCCGTCCGTCCCAGAGGCTCGAATCGAGCCATTCTTCCGTGAGTCGGCCTGGGGGGAGGCTCGAACGCCTGCCGTACTCCGCGAAAACTCCATTCCAGCTCAGCAGCCTGCCCGGACGGGTCTTGAAGCGGTCGACGGAGAGAGATTGCGCCAAAGCGGCGTCGCTCTGCAGGTGCATCGGTGTGGGGAGAATCGAGGAAGCGGAGGACTGGGCGTGCGTATCCCGGTCGGTCCTGTCTCGCAGGGTGGCCGAGCGATAGTCTACGCGGCGAGTCTGTAATCGTGCTGGATGCCGCCGAGGACGGGGAGAGCGATGAGCTGCCCAGCCTGTGGCGGAGGCTGCTTGAGCTCCGGGTACGGGTCCGGGATCCCGTGGATCGCCTGTGACGGACGCGCCCCGTTGTAGTAGCGGACGTATTCGGAGACGACACGTCGGATGTGGTCAGCGCCGAGGAAGATGAAGTGGTTCAGGGCCTCCTCGCGGAGCGTCCTGATGAAGCGCTCGACGTGGGGTGACGCGTTCGGCGCGCCGTAGGGGATCGGCAGTCCCTCGATCCCCATGACATCGTTCAGCCAGAGGTCCAGGTGGCTGCGATAGCTCCGCTTCAGACCGTCCCGCTCAACGGTCACGCTCCTTCCGAACTGCCCGAACATAGCGTCGTTGTTGTGAACGAGAAGACGCGGCGTGTTGCCCCAGGCGGTCGCTTCACGGATCTGCTGCTTGATCCAGGCAAGCGTGGGATTCGTCGTGACGTTGACGTGGACGATCCGGCGAGAGCCGACCTCCATGACGACGAAGATGTAGACGACCTTGAAGAAGGCCGTGTACTGGGTCAGGAGGTCGCAGGCCCAGACTTCCTTCGCGTGATTGCGAATGAAGGTGCGCCAGGATTGATCTCCACGAGGGGCACGGCCACGCGGGACCATGTAACGACGAATCGTGCTCCCCGAGTGCTCGATGCCGAACTTGGCGGCGAGTTCTTCGGCGATCTTGTCCTCGCCCCACTCGGGATGGTCGCGCGAGATGCGTTGGATGAAGACGATGTGCTCTCGGAGGATCTGTGGTCGACCGACCTTGCCACGCATCGACCGACGTCGCCAGAGAACCTTGAAGCCTTGGCGGTGCCAGGCGATCACGGTCGCGGGCTTGACAACGATCAGGGCACGGTCCCACCCGGGCCAGAGCCGACGGAGGAGGATCCAGAAGAGCCGATCATGGCTTCGAAGCCGAGGGCGACGTTGAGTCCGTTGGTAGACGGTGAGTTGCTGACGCAGGGCGGCGTTCTCCAAGGCGAGCGTCATGCGCGATCGGAGCGTCGCTCTGACGAAGCTGAGTAGAGCCGATAGAAGTGTTCCCATAGGATCGCGGAGCGTATCATGGTTTCGGGGCAAGTCGGCTCGCGCACAGGATTACGGGTTTTCGCGGAGTACGAGCGGGCGTAAGCTGCCGCCCCGCTTGACTCAAAACTGTCCAGCGGATATAATCTTTTGCTGGGTTGATCCCTCTGGCCCTGCGCCCCG
>JAGVPR010000381.1 GCA_020052115.1 Candidatus Eiseniibacteriota bacterium | reverse complement strand
GCATGGCTGAGCGTTCGTACGAGCGCCTCTCGCGCGTGCTCACGCACGAGGTGGGCGACAAGATCCCCCTAGTGCTCTACTCGTCGCATACCGACTTCCAGCAGACGAACATCACCGCCTCCCTCATCGGGGAGGGGACCGGCGGCCTGACCGAGTTCGCCCAGCGCCGCGTCCTCATTCCGTTCACAGGGTCCTATGCGGAGCTGGAGCACGTCCTGACGCACGAGCTGATCCATGCGTTCCAGGTGGATATCCTGTTCGGTGACCGCGATGGTCTTCTCAGCTCCGCGCTCGCCTTCAATCCGCCGCTCTGGTTCATGGAGGGGATGGCCGAGTATCTGTCGCTCGGCTCGGTGGACAACCACACGCGCATGTGGCTTCGCGACGGCGCGCTTCAAGGTTATCTCATCCCGATCGAGGAACTGTCCTACGTCGGGGACATCCGCGTCTACCGGTTCGGGCAGGCGATCTGGGCTTACATCGCAGAGAAGTACGGCGACGAGAAGATCGGGCAGATCCTCCACAAGGCCTCGGCTACGCGCAATCTCCCCAAGACGTTCGAATCGGTCATCGGGGTCACGCTCGAGAAGCTCTCCGAGGACTGGACCGAGCAGATGCGGCGAACCTATCTGCCGGCGATCGCGGACCACCAGAAGCCGTCGCAGTTCGCGCGTGTCCTGACGAACCACGAGAAGGACCTGTCGAACCTGAACCTCGCCCCGGCCGTCTCCCCGGACGGCGATCGCGTCGTCTACATCTCGGACCGCTCCCTCTACAACGACATCTATCTGGCCTCCGCCATCGACGGGAAGGCGCTGGGACGGCTGGTCAAGGGAGAGAGGGCGGGCAATGTGGAGTCGTTGCGCTTCCTCTCCACGTCGCTGTCCTGGTCGCCGGATGGGCGGCGCATCGCGTTCCCGGCGAAGGTCGGAGGGGAAGACGCGCTCTACATCTTCGACGTCAAGCACAAGAAGGTGCTCAGCGCCCTGCGGTTCGGCCTCGATGGCCTCCTCTCGCCCGCGTGGTCGCCCGACGGCCTGCGGCTCGTGTTCGTGGGATTGAAGGGGGGGCGTTCCGATCTCTACATCGCCAACAGCGACGGGGGCGGACTGCGCGCGCTCACGGACGATCTCTATTCGGCGAGGGATCCGCAGTTCTCCTCGGACGGACGGCGGATCGCCTTTGCGACCGACATGGGTCCGGGCACCGATTTCGAGGCGTTGACCTTCGGTCCCTGGCGGCTCGCGATCCTCGACATCGAGAGCGGACGGATTACCGTCCCTGCGAATCAGGCGGGGAAGTGCCTGAACCCCTTCTGGTCGCCCGACGATTCGGAAATCGCGTACATCTCCGACCGCGATGGCATCTCGAACCTCTATGTTCTGAACACGCTCACCGGGGAATCCAGGCGGGTGACGGACATCCTGACGGGAATCACCGGGATCACCGATTCGAGCCCGGCGCTTTCCGTGAGCCGCGACGGGCGGCGCGCCATCTTCGCGGCGTTTTCGGGAGGCGGCTGGGATCTGTTCGCCCTCAAGGATCCGTTTGCGCTGCCGGCGCTGGAGCGAATTCCGGCGCCGGAGGAGGAGCCTGTCGCTTCCTCGGCGGCCGACTCGATGGCATCGGAGGCGCGCCCCTCTCTTGAGGCGGGGTTCGTGCAGACGGCGGCCGTGATCCCGGCAGCGCTCTTCGCCTCCGTCCTCGAGACGGGCGACGGAGAGCTTCCCGTCCCACACTCGACGGAGCCGAAGCGCACCGCCGTGATGGCGATGGCCGCCCCGCCCGACACCGCGCTGGACCAGGCTGCGTTTGCGGCAGCGACGCTTCCGGATCCCGAGGGTTTCTCGATCCGCAGATACAAGCTTCGTGTGACGGCCGACTACGTGAGCGCGTACGGCTTTTTCCAGTCGAATGTGGGTCTGGCAGGCCAGACCGTCGTGTCGTTCAGCGACGTGCTGGGCAACCACTCGTTCTTGATCGGAGCCGCGGTCTACGGCTCGCTGGCCGACTCGGACCTGCTCTTCCAGTACATGAACCTCGAGAACCGGATCCACTACGGGGTCGCCCTCTATCAGTTCCGGAACGATTTCTATCTGTTCACGGCCGCCGACAACGACCAGTTCCTGAGCCAGATCTACCGGGGCGCGGAGGTCTCGTTCAGCCGGCCGTTCAGCCTGTTCAGCCGCATCGAATTCGGTCTTGAAGGGGTGAGCGTCAGCGAGCGCGTGTTCCAGCAGAGCTTCGTGACCGGCGACCAGGAGACCGTGGACAAGAGGGGCACGCTGTACTTCGCGAGGCCGCTCCTGGCGTGGGTGCATGACAACGCGCTCTACGGCTACACCGGGCCCATCAGCGGCGGCCGGCAGCGGATCTCGGCGGAGCACGCGTTCGGCGATGCGGAGTTCTCGACGGTCGTCGCCGATCTTCGCGAGTACTTGAACATCCGCCAGCGGCACCTCTTCGCGTTGCGCGTGATCGGCGCCGGCTCGGTGGGCAACGATCCGCAGCGCTTTCGTCTCGGCGGGCCCTTCACGCTGCGGGGGCTCGACTACGGGGAGATCTACGGGCCGAAGGTGGCCCTCATGAACGCCGAGTTCCGCTTCCCGTTCATTGACGATCTCGCGCTCGGCTGGCCCCTGCCTCTGCGGTTTCGCGGGATCCGCGGCGTGTTCTTCTTCGATGCCGGCGCCGCGTGGGACGACAATGAATCGTTCCGCGCTTTCGACAACCGGAAGTCGGGCGGCTTCAGGCTCGAGGACGTTGTGGCCTCCTACGGCTTCGGCACGCGCGTAAACCTCGGCTTCTTCGTCCTCCGCTACGATCTGGCCCAGCGCACGGATCTCGCCCGCAACGTCGGCGATGCGCGCCACCACATTGCCATCGGCGCCGATTTCTAGGGCCGCACTCCTCGGGCTGTTGCTGGCCTCGGCGGCCGGCGTGCGCCTCTGGGGACTGGCGTCGGGCCCGCCGGCCACGGACGAGGCCAGGCTGCTGCATCACTCGGCGCTCGCTTGGGGTTCCGCTCCCTCCGACGGGTCAGCCGGTGGGCGCCTTCCTCGCGAACCATCCCTCGGCCTCTACCTGCACGTCGCGGCGCAGTCGGCCTACCTTGCGGCGGGATCGGTCTCTGGGGATCTGGACGGCGCCGGCGACCTGCGCCGCCGCCTCGATGGACCGACGAAGGATGTGCTCGCGGTCGGGCGCGGTCTGAGCCTTCTTCTCGGGGTGCTCTCGGTGGGCCTCACCGTGCTCTTGGGATGGAGGGTGGTGGGGGAAGGCGCGGGCTGGATCGCGGGCGTGCTCCTTGCGGTCAACCCCGTTGCGGTGGCGCAGTCTCAGCGCGCGACGAGCGACGCTGCGTTCCTTGCCGCCGTGCTCGCGTCGCTGCTTGC
>JAGVPR010000332.1 GCA_020052115.1 Candidatus Eiseniibacteriota bacterium | reverse complement strand
CTGGAGCGGCTCGGGCTCTCCGCGCGCGCGTACGTGCGCGTGCTGCGGGTCGCGCGGACGATCGCGGACATCGAAGGCTCGGACCGCGTATGCGCCGTGCATGTCGCGGAGGCGGTGCAGTACAGGGCGATGGCTGCGGGCAGGAGCGGCTGATGAGTGGGCGCGGCGAAACGCAGCGGTGCTTGGTCTGTTCGCTGGTCAGGTGAGTTGATGAGCCACGAGTGGATTGGTTTCGCGTCGCCATGGCAGATTCGTGCTGGCGCGCGGAAGACGCACGCTTCTGCAACAATGCGGGGCCGTAGGATCAGCAGCATGTCGACCCTCTCGAGCAATCGCAGGTCGGCCCGGTCCTCTTCAGAAGGCCAATCAGCACGCCGGCCGCGCAGCCGACACCGGCTCGAACCCGGATCGCCTCCGGCGCGCAGTTTCTCGCGCAGGCTCCGCACTCCATGCAGGCTCCGCGGTCGGCGACGACGGCCCGCTTGTTCTCCATGCGGAACACTGTATGCGGACAGACCCGCGTACACATGCCGCAGCCGTTGCAGCGGGCCTCATCGAACTCCAGGGTCACAACTCCCTCGAGATACTTCATGTGCTTCACGCGCCTCTCACGAACAGGCCGATCAGCCAGAGCCCGAATCCGACGACTGCCGCTGCAAGTTGCGCCGGCACGGCGAATCGCATTTCCCGCAACACCCCGCTGAGGGACGTGTAGGTCGAGGCACCCGTGAAGTTCATCACGACGAAGCTACTCAAGGCAGTCACGATCAGGATCCAGGCCGCCGCGTGCAACCAGGAAGCGCCCATCCCTGCCCCGCCCAGCACCGCCCATGCCCCCGCCAGCAGGAGACCCAGCGCCCCCCCTTTGATCGAGAAGGCCCTGCCTGGCAACCACGGCAACAGTGTTGGCCCGAGAACTGCGGCGCAAAGGAAGGAACCCAAAATGAGACCCGCGGCCGGCAGGCCCGTCGCGCGGACTCGCGCCAGGGAGTACCCGTCCAAACCAAGGCCGCTGAGCAGGAGGACGGCCGCCGCCAAGAGCAGTGCATACTTCGCGCCCATGACCAACTCGACGGGAATGAGCACCGCCCGGTCGCGCAAATCGAACCGAACCCGCCTCATCTCTGGTTCGGCCACCATGCCCGCATCAAGGAACGCGGGAAGGTCCTCGACTCGAACGGGGCCATAGATTACGCGGAATCCGGATCGCTTGAGCACGACGTGTGCGCTCACGCCGGGCGCGCCGAGTTGAGGAAGCACGAGGGCGCGACTCAGGACGATCCGGTCGAGCCCCGTGCTCTGCACGCGCCGGACGATCTCGTCCGTGCCGAACGTGCCCTTGCCTGCAGCGCACCACACGTTGATGCCACGGGTGTCGAGCACCAGGATCCAGGCGTCTTGGCCGGACAGCGCCCCGCGCAGGCGGTCGAAGCTCAGCTTGTAGTTCGCGGAGACCAGCACCGGCGATCGAGCCCCCGGGCTCCCCACCGCATAAAGGCCCGGCGGCACGCAATACTGCATCCGCCCGATGCCCCACCGCGCCATGATCGCGCCCATGAGATCGCGAAGACCGAGTGCGGCCCGCACTCGCGGCACGTCACCGATTTCGGTGGTCAGCGCGCCGTCCATCCATGGGAGGATCTCCATCGCCACTCGTCCCCGCCGATCACGCCTTGGCCAGAAGGTAGAAGCCCACGCCGATGAGCAACAAGCCAAACCCCGCCTGCACCAGAGGCATGATCCGCTGGGCCACGGTGCTCAACCGTCCCAGGCCGAAACCGATACCGATCATGCCGGTGGCTAACGGCAGACTGTACCCCAGCGCGAAGGCCCCCAACATCGCCGCACCGAGAACCGGCGCGCCTCTCAACGCAGCGGCGCCGACGGCCGCCGGCAGCAGCGGGTTGCAACAGACCGAACATGCCGTCGTCGCACCGCCCACGGCCAAGCCATAGACCGCCGCGCCCGCGGGGCCTCCGCCGCCCAGGACTCGGTTGCCGACCTCGATCTTTGGAAACCTAACATTCAGGAGACGCAGCGCGGACAGTCCGAAGACCACCATCAGCAGTCCGCCGACGAACCGCCAGTACTTCCCCAGCGCCGTGCCCGCAACGTGTCCGAGGAAACCAGTGACCGCACCGACCACGGCGAGAGACAGGGTCGTCCCTACCATCAAGGACAGGCCGATCAAGAGCAGCCTGCGGCGGCTGAGCCGCCCACCGACGGTGCCGGCATACCCAACCACCGCACCAATGACCGGAAGAGTGCAGCAGGAACCCACGGCCCCGATGAGACCTAGAAGAAACGCGGCGGGCAGAACCGCGAAACCCTGGAGATCCGCTGACAAGCTCTGATGAATCCACTGTTGCACGCGCGTCTCCTTCAGTTGGGGCAGCAGGGGGCCTTGGAATCGACGCCCGCGGGTGTCGCAGTCAGCGATGAGTCAGATCCGGCAGGGCTGGTACCCGCGATGCAAGCCGCCTGGGCGGGAGTCCCCAGGCTAACCACGCCAGGGCAGCAAGCGGCGGAAGCCGCTGATGATTGTTGAGGGCTCGCGACAGCGGTCGCTGAGCCGTTTCCGCCGCTACCCGCCCTCAACGAGACCAGGCCGACTCCCAGTGCCGCCAGGATGACGATCCCCGAGATCAGCGTCTTGATCCGGCGCCGTCCTCCAGCGGGGGAACAGCAGCTGCAGTTCGCCGCAGCTCCACTCGACTCTTTGCCCTCGTCCGATCCACGGGCGCAGCATGGAACCTCGGGGACTCCGTCACGATTCTCCGATTCCATTCTTTCCTCCCATCTCATCGGGTTCAGACTCTTCGTTGGTCACCATATCGCTGGTCTCCATAAAGAGAGCCGGAATTCTGCGGCGCAGTTCATCGCGAGTCTGACGAAACGCCGCGAGCCGTTCCTCCTCAGGTCCCTCGACGGCCGCCGGATCAGGAAGGCCCCAGTGCAGACGCGGCGCATTCCCCAGGAAGATCGGGCACACCTCCTCGGCGCACAGCGTGACGACCAGGTCCACTTCCTCCACTCGGATCACGCCGACATCTTTCGAGCGGTGGCCCGTGATATCTATGCCGATCTCCCGCAGTACCGCAATCGCCTCCGGCCTGACCGTGGTCGGACGGGAGCCGGCTGACCAGACCTTGACGCCAGGCGGCGCGAGAGAGCGGGCGATCCCCTCGGCCATCTGACTGCGGGCCGAGTTGGCGACGCAGAGGAACAGGATTCCGCGAGGCCTCGATTCTCTCTCTTTCACGCAGCCGCCTCCGCCCCGTAGTACTTCCGCCCCAGCCACAACGCGACGCTGACCAGGCCGATGAGCACCGGCACTTCGACGAGCGGCCCGATCACCGCTGCGAAGGCGGCACCGTGGTGGATACCGAAGGTCGCCACCGCCACCGCGATCGCCAGTTCGAAGTTGTTCGAGGCGCCGGTGAAGGAGAGTGTCGCCGACTGGCCGTAGGTCGCGCCGACCCTCTTGCTCATGAAGAAGGAGATGAAGAACATCAGCACGAAGTAGATGAGGAGCGGGATCGCGATCCGTACGACATCGAGCGGCAGCTCTACGATGGTCTCGCCCTTGAGCGAGAACATCACGACGATCGTGAAGAGCAGGGCGATCAACGTGATGGGACTGATCTTCGGGATGAATCTCTTGTGGTACCACTCCTTGTTCTTGACCTTGATCAGGGTGAAGCGCGTGAGCATGCCGGCAAGAAACGGGATCCCGAGGTAGATGAACACACTCTTGGCGATCTCGCCGATCGTGATATTCACCGCCACGCCCTCGAGGCCGATCCAGGTCGGGAGGACGGTGATGAAGACATAGGCGTAGACCGAGTAGAAGAGCACCTGGAAGATCGAGTTGAACGCGACCAAGCCGGCGCAGTATTCCGTGTCGCCCTTAGCGAGATCGTTCCAGACGATGACCATCGCGATGCACCGGGCAAGGCCGATCATGATCAGCCCGACCATGTACTCGGGCTTGTCGCGCAGGAAGAGCACGGCGAGCCCGAACATGAGGATCGGTCCAATGATCCAGTTCTGCGCCAGTGAGAGCCCGAGGACCCTGAAGTTGCGGAAGACGGGGCCCATTTCCTCATAGCGGACCTTCGCGAGCGGCGGGTACATCATCAGTATGAGGCCGATGGCGATGGGGATCGAGGTCGTTCCGACGCTGAGCTTGTTGAGTAGCGGGACGACGCCGGGAAAGAGGTAGCCGGCGCCGACGCCGATCGCCATGGCGAGGAAGATCCAAAGCGTCAAGAAGCGATCGAGAAAGGAGAGCCGCCTCGTCACCCGCACTTGACCTGTTCCCTGCGGTCCTCGTTCAACGGCCGTAGTGCCCACCCTATGTTCCACGGATTCGGGTTCCTCCCTGTCCGCGGTCATCGCGTCGCGGCGACCCCATCCGCCTCGACACAGCAGCCATCCACGAGGCGCACGTGGTGGCGTCCCATCCGCGCCGCTTCCGGGCTGTGCGTCACCATGATGACCGTGCGCCCATCCTTCTCGTTCAGGTCGCGGAGGATGCTGAGGATCTCAGCGGACAACGTTGGATCGAGGTTGCCTGTCGGTTCATCGGCAAGGATGACTTCGGGGTCATTCCCGAGCGCGCGTGCAATGGCGACCCGCTGCTGCTGACCGACGGACAACTCGCGTGGCAGGTGGTCCATCCGGTCTGCCAGCCCCAGGCGATCCAGCAGAGCCTTGGCCTTCTGCTCATGATTGTTGGTCGCGCCGTTACGCAGCGACATGGGGACCATCGTGTTCTCGTAGGCGCTCAGGTAAGGAATGAGGTTGAAGCTCTGAAGAACAAAGCCGATTTTCTGGTTCCGGTAGGCCGCGAGATGTCTCTCACTCAAAGTGCAAAGATCCGTTCCGTGGAACTCGACCCGCCCAGAGGTGGGCCGGATCAGCCCCCCGATCGTCAGCAACAGTGTGGTCTTGCCCGATCCTGATGGCCCCGTGATCGTAACGAAACTCCCCCGCTCGATCTTCAGGCAGATGTCCCGGAGAGCATGGACGGTTCCTCTCCTGCTGGAGTACGCCTTCGTCACGCGTTCAAGCCCGAGCATGGTTAGAACTCCTGCAGAATCGACGCCGGGTCAAGCCGCGTCGCGCGGTAGGTCGGGTACCAGCTCCCGAGTAGGGCAATGGCGACGGCGAAAAGGAGAGACCACGCCAGGTAGACTGGAACCGGTTCTACGGCCAGCCCTGCAAGCTGCGGCCCGAGGACCAAAGCAGAGAATGTCCCAAGGAGGTATCCACCGATGCCGCCCAGCAACCCCAGGATCGTCGCCTTCGCCAGGAACAGCCGATAGACGCTTCCCCGGGTCGCACCCAGGGTGAGAAGTGTGCCGATTTCTCTCCGGCGCTCTTCCACATTCGCCCACATGTAGTTCGCGATCGAGATGGCGCCGACAAGGAAGATGATCACCAAGAGGATCAAGGACACTTTGGCCATCAGCCGGTTCGTCTCGATCTGCGTGTTCACGATCTGTCCGATGGTCGTGATCCGCGTGTCGGGGAGGATGTTGCGCAGTTTGCCGAGGAGCCCGTCGGAGATGGCCGAGCAGCAGCCCATGATCTCGATGGCGCTCACCTGGCTTCCGGTCCCTAGGAGATCCTGCACTACATGGAGATGGGCGTAGATGCGATCGTCGTCGATGGTCCCCGTCTCCGGCAGAACGCGGGCGGTCGTAAACTCCCGTCCCTGGATGACGACCTTGCTACCGTCCTTGAGGTTCAAGCGTTGGCCCACGACGCTTCCGACGAGCAACTCGCCTGGTGCGAGGGAGTCAATCGCCTTGCGCTGCAGCTTCTCATCCACGAAAGACCGTCCCTTGTTCACTTCGGGGCTCGGGCCGCAGGCGGCCGCGAGTTCGGCCCCGGCCAACCCGGCGCTCTGCCAGATCGGCTTCGATGCGAGCTCGTTCGCCGGCAAGATCCCTGTCAGGATCACCGGGACGTCTCCCACTTTCACCCGCCGCGTCAGCTTGGGTGAGAGGTTGTCCACGCCCGGGAGCATGGACGTGGCGACCCGCTCGACATAGTCCTCGGGGAACGTGGGTGCGTCTATGTCCGCCGTGTAGTAGTCGTCTACCGAGGCGGCCTGCGGCAGCACTAGGATGTTCGCGCCGAGGTTATCGAGCTTGATCTTGACCGCCCGTTCGGAGACCGCGGTCACCGACTGGATGCCGACGATGACAGCAATCCCAAGGGTGATCGCAAGGAGACCCGACATCATCCGGGATTTCCGAAGCCAGAGTTCCTTCCACAAGAGTGTGCGGAGTCGCATGAATGCTCTACTTCTTCGTGGGAGGGCAGGCCTTGCTGCCGCTCTGCGCCGTCGTGGGACAGCACCCGCCCGCTTTCGCAGTTGCCGACTGCACGAGGCTCGCGATGTCTGCGACTCCCGCGTAGGTTCGCGTCAGCTGCCCCTGCGCATTGAAGACGAGCGTGACCGGTTCGGTCGAGGCGAGGTTGACCTTGATCTGTTTCAGGAACTCCGCCTCCTTCGGATCGTCCATGTCGATCCGGACCGTGACGCACTTTCCGGCGAGCTGACCGCAGGCAGCCGCGCAGGCGGAGGCGCCGGCCTGCGAAGTCATGGTCTTTCGGCTTGCGTAAACGAAGACCGCATTGCCCGCGTCGAGGACTTTCAGGATCTCGGCTTTCTTCGGAGAAGGAACCATCGCGACGAGTTTCTCCGGGGTCGCTTGAGCCGCAGGGAGCCCGGCCGCGATCACTCCGTTTCGCGCCGCGAGAAGAATGAGTGGGACGGGCGCGACCGCGAGGCCGAACTTCGCGACCAGATCGGCGTTCTGCGGGTCGGACCTGTCGAGCACGATGAGGGTCGATCTGCCGACGGACTGCATGGCCCGCTGGATCATCTCCTTCGCCTGATTGGTTCCCGTCGCCGCCCGGTCCGTGACGAGGATGAAGGCGATCCTCTCGAGTTGTGCGGCTGATTCGAGTTCCTTCGGCGCTGAGGCCGCTGCGCTGGATGCCAGCAAACCAAGTAGAAGAACTGCAAGTCCGACGCCTCTGAGTGTCATGGTCTCCTCCTGTCGGTGCGATGCTCTGGCGCGGCGCAATTCAGTCATTGATCGTGGGGGCCTCGCTACCTGACCGAAGCCCCATCGGGAGGGGGTCGGGAGACTATTGCTTCGGGCAACACCCTCCCGACGCCTTGACCTTCGCGGCCCGTTCCCGATCCGCCGCGAGTCCGGACACATCGGTGAAGCACTGCCCGAGGCACTCGAGCAGCTTCTGGTGGAATGCCGACTGGGCCGGCCGGAGGCGATAGAAGCACCAGAGCCCTCGCTTGCGGACCTCAACCAAGCCGGCCCGGCGCAGATAGGTGAGATGGTGCGACGCCTTCGCCTGGGGCACTCTCAGAATGGAGATGATGTCGCTGACGCAGAGCTCGCCGTCCTGCAGGAGATTCAGGATCCGGAGGCGGGTTCGGTCCGCGAACGCCCGGAACATCTTGTCGACTTGGCTCGCGGATCGCGCTTCAATTGTATTCATGTTCGTGATTATAGTTGCTGAGTCCCCTTCGCACAAGGGATATTCCCGCCCGGTTCTCTCCGGCAGGGTTCTTCGGACGATCGCGCCAGGCACGCCATGAGATCACCGCCTAGAGGATCCCGAACCATGACGCAGCCTCTTTCCGAGCGAACCCGATCGGGAGCCCGAGTCCTTGCCGCAGCCGCCGGATCCGCTATGAGGATCTCTTGGCCTCGGGGCGGGGATCATGTCCGAGGAGCTGAATGATCCCGGGGGATCGTTCAGAGATTCCGAGCTGCCCTCCCACGCTCTCAGTTGTTCA
Source organism: Candidatus Eiseniibacteriota bacterium (assembly GCA_020052115.1). Lineage (GTDB taxonomy): Bacteria > Eisenbacteria > RBG-16-71-46 > JAGVPR01 > JAGVPR01 > JAGVPR01. The sequence goes on along the minus strand of JAGVPR010000332.1, from coordinate 15,168 downwards.
CTGTCGGCTCGCCCACGCCGATCCGCACCGCGGCCTCTCTCTGAAGCAGTCCGAGATCGAGCCGGCGCCTCCGGACGTGGTCACCGATAGAACGCAGTTCCGCAGGGTACGCCGGGTCAAGGGGCTTCGCTGTTCTCACCCTCAGATGGCAAAAAGGAAGCGCAGGGGTGCTTGTGTGGCTATTGGGGAGACGCACGCCGGCAGTGCCGGTGCACGCCCGGGGAGATCTCACGTTATCGCGGGCGCATCTCGGGGCCGTTGCTCGATCGGATCAATTTGCATGTGGAGGTGGTTGCGGTCCTCGTTCCTCAGGGGTGGAGCGGGTATGCATCGGGGCCTTCACGCAATGGCATGGTCCCTACATGTATCAGACGGTCTGCCGATTCGGGATCTCCGTGAATGTCCCAGCAGGGATGAGCGGCTTCCGCAGTTTCTGGTATTTCGCCACATCCTACGATACTGTCTGCCTGCCGGGATGCCATGACGACCGCGAAGTGACCTCGCCGGACGCGATCGCCGGTCCACCGCCGGTGGTCATCGCCGACCTGCCGATCTCGTTCGAGTTTCGGAGCGAGAATCCATCTGCGCTCGCGGCATCCGAGACCGCCGACGACCTTCTGATGTCAATGTGGTCCGAGGCCGGTCACGCGCAGGCGACTTTCTACCCAACGACTCTGGATAACTGGTGGCTGACCGATGATCGCTGCTGGGCCTGCGCACAGGATTGGAGACCGGACATCCCGCGACGGATCCTCTGCACCGTCTGCCCGCAAGACGGCCATGGCGCCTGGACCGTCTACGATCCTGGCGGCGGGCCGATCCTCGCGAAGACCTGGTAATAGAAGCCGGGGATGAGTCTCTGTGCTTCAGCCCGGCTCTCGCCGCCGGCAACTCGATGAGAGGGTCCAGGCAATGAGGCTCTATCGCGTGTGGGTCGTGGCGACGCTGCTCAACGTGGCGCACTACTGCGGCGACTGAATGCGCGGCGCGATCCGACGGGAGGCGGGATGAGCGAGGTGAGATCACCACGCCGGGGGTGGGTGCTCCTTCTTCTCGGCGCCCTCTACATCCTCGTGGGCCTCGTTCTGAACGAGTGGGCTCTCACACGTTTCCTGAGCCCCGACGACTGGATTCCGGGCGGGAAGAGGGCGCTCATCCGGGCCTTCGACGTCACTCTGGTCGCCTGGGGAATCATGACGATCGCGTTTCGCCGCCGGCCCTTCATCACGAATCTCAACGTGGCGATGGTCTCGACTGCGGTGATGTTTCCGCCGGCCGCCGAACTCCTGTTGCGCGCAGGCGTCGCCGCCGACGTTTCGCGCCTTCGCCGCGCGGCGCTCTTTGCGGACCCGCGTACCGAGACGTTCTGGAAGCTCCATGCCCTCTGGACCCCGGATCCGGGCGGCCCGCAGAACGTGGATCCAGTCCTCGGATGGGCGCCGGTGAAGACGCCGGAGAATCCGCTCGGCGTCATCGCAGACGCGCCGTACACGCCGCTGTTCGATTCTACGGCAGTGCTCTTCTACGGGGACTCATTCGTCGCGGGGAAGACACCGATCCCGGAGAGGATTCCGCAGCAGCTCGGCCTGCTGCTTCCCGATCGAACCGTGTACAATTTCGGAGTCGGCAATTACGGTGTGGATCAGATCTATCTCCGGTTCCGCGAGACGCACCGGGCGTTCGATCATCCGACGATCGTCATCGGGATCCTCACCCGCGACATGGAGCGCTGCCTGCTGGCGATCCGCGGCGCGCCGAAGCCGTACTTCGAGATCGTGGACGGCGCCCTGGAGCTGCGCGGGGTTCCCGTGCCCGCGAGCACGAAGGAGTGGCTCCGAGCGCACCCGCCGCACATCTCGAGCTACTTCCTCTCCTTCCTGATGGCGCGGCTTGAGCTGGACGACCCTCGTCGGCGCTCCGCAGAAGAGCGGATCAACGGGATGATCATCGAGGCGATCGTGCGCGAGGCGGGCGGGACGGATCGCGAGCTTCTGTTCGTGATCTTCTACGGCGAGCAGGAGCTGCACGGAGCAGGCCGCCGCGAGCGGTTCCTGCGCGAGCAGTTCGCGCGCCGGCAGGTGCCGTTCGTGGACACGAAGGAGGTCCTGCTCGAGGCCGCGCGGCGGGAGTCGGTGAGCCCGGCGGCGTTCTACCGGCAAGGCGAGGGCCACCCCAACGCGCGGGGGAACCGCGTCATGGCGGAGGCGATCGCCGAGAGGTTGCGCCGCCAATGATCCCGGAGATCTCTTGAGGTCGGGCGTCAGTCCGCCCGGCCCGTGATCATGACCGGCCCGAAGTGCTCGTGCAGGGGCAGCCCATCGCTCAAGCAACCAGTAGGAAACGACCCGAAACCACCGAACCCCGAGGGGAGCCGGCGATGAAATCTCGCACAGAATATCTCACCATGAATGTCTCCGGACGCCGCGGCTTCGTGAACATCACGCCCGATGTGGAGAGGTGCGTGATGGACAGCGGCGTCAAGGAAGGGCTCGCTCTTGTGAATGCGATGCACATCACGGCGAGTGTATTCATCAACGACGACGAGGGCGGGCTCCATCATGACTACGAGAGCTGGCTCGAACGGCTCGCCCCGCATGCACCGACCTCACAGTACCGGCACAACGAGACGGGGGAAGACAACGCCGATGCGCACCTCAAGCGTCAGGTCATGGGGCGGGAGGTGGTCGTGGCGGTGACGAACGGCAAGCTCGACTTCGGGCCGTGGGAGCGGATCTTCTACGGAGAGTTCGACGGACGACGAAAGAAGCGCGTCCTCGTGAAGGTGATCGGTGAATAGGGCCGCCTCCCTCACGCCGACTCATGCAAGAACCACGTGGCCACCCCGAAGGGTGGCCACGAGGGACAACTGATGTGCTGACCTAGAGCCGCTTCTCCTCATCGGATCCGAACGACACGGCAAGTGAACGCTTCGTCACCCGCGCGGAGCCGGACCCAGTAGATGCCGGAGCCCACCTGGTTGCCGCCGTCATCCCGGCCGTCCCATACGAAGTTCTGTGTGCCGGTTCTCGTTCCATATCGCTCGCTGCGCACCTTCCGGCCCTGAATGTCGTAGATCTCGATCTCGACAGGAGAGGGGGTCGCAAGCACGACGCGCAACGAGAGCCTCTCTCCGAACGGATTGGAGCCGACGTGCAAACCCGGCTGCGGAATGGCGCCGTTCGCCGTGACAGCAGTCGGCGCCACCAGCATCGTGTCGGAGGTCATCGCGACGGGCGCGGCGCGGCCGTTGTTGGCCCACAGGTCGTACATGACTTGACCCGCGTTGTCCGTGTGGTTCGAGTCCCTGAGGAATGTGATGTACTCCTTGGACGTCGTCTGGTAGTAGAGCGTCGTGATCACCTTCCGCGTCTCGCTCGGAAGGCCGTAGGCCGGATCGTCCCAGTTCTGCCCGTCCGCGTATCGGTCTCCCGGCTGCTCCGGGTCGACCGGTACGCCTCCGAACGCCGCAAAGGCCGCGTTCGTGAAGCCAAGAGGCGGGATGCGCGTGTCCTTGTAGACCGAGTCGTTCAGGACGAAGTGGAACGAGGCCCCGCTCGTCTCGCCGATGGCCTGAGCGAGCCCCGGCGAGATCCCGAGCTCGGCTTCGTAGAGGGCGAGGGCCCCGTCGTGCTGCAGGATCCCTGTCGAAGGATCGTAGTGACCCGAGGTGTAGATCGGCTGGTCGGCAGCATCGTATGCGACCAGGTTCAGCCACATGCGACGCCCCTCGGGATACCCCGTCGGCAGCTTGTGCCCTGACCTGTTCGTGATCGTGACCTCGGCTCGGTAGCTGTCCGCCTCGGCCGTCACCCCGAGATCGAGAGCGGCGGCCTTCTGGAGGAGCGAGACGGCTCGCGCCGAGCCGGCCGCCAGCGCCACCGGATCGGCTTCGCCGGGGAAAACTTGGTCGAGGATCGTGGGCATCCAGCTGTTCCCGCCGGTCATGTCGTGAAGCGGCAGGTCCGGCCGCAACTGCGCCGCCGGATCGTTGCAGCCCTTCCCCTCCACGTCATGCATATGGCAGTCCTGGCAACTGCGGACCACGCCGCCGGGCAGATTCCCCGCGAACTCCGGCGCATAGACGCCCACCGGGAAGGCGCTGTTGAGCCATTCGCTGTAAGTCCTCTCCACGGGGAACAGGGTCTGGGAGTTCACGGGATCCGGCTTCTGATCGAGCGGCCCGGGGGCGTAGTCGAATGGGCCCGTGCGTTCGAACGCCGGGTTCGACACATCGTGGCACGTTCCGCAGAAATCACTCGAGCGGTGGACGGGCGAATACAGGAAAGGATGGGGCGACGTGGGGTCGCTGAATGGACCGCGCCGGCGCGCCTCGGGGTCGACCACGTATTGGCCGTTCGCATAGCTGCTCGGGATGTCCTGAAGCGCAGCCAGGATCGCCTGGTCCTCCGGCGGGCTGACCCCGGGCTGGTAGATCGGATCCACCATGCGGTGACAGAAGTCGCACGACACACCGTCGCGATCGAAGGTCGTGAGTCCGCCGCCGTCGGTGGGGTTGCTGCGACCCGAGAGCCATCCCATGGGCGTGTGACAGCGCAGGCAGAGGTCGCCGGATGAAGAGGCGTCCTGTTCCGCGACGACGAGAGCCGCCTTGAACAGCGGGTCGCGCATCGCTTGAGCCATCATGCTGCCCTTCCAGTTGAACCCGGGCTCGACCGCGGGGTCGTAGCCTCCGTGACAGCCTGTGCACGCCGTGTTGTCCTGGAAGGCGCCCGCGCCGAACGGTTGTGAGCCGGGCTGATGGAAGTCCCGAAGCGTCGTCGGCACCGTCGCGCCTGGCTCCGCCTGGATCGTGAAGTCGGCGTCGCTCGTGTCCTCGCCGGGATTGCCGGATGTGTCTCGTGCGAGCACACGGACGCGGGCTGACGCCGTCGGTGTGTTGTGCACGAACCATGTGAAGGATCCCGGATTCGACAGGAATTGCGCGAGCATGGTCCACGGTTCCGCCGCCCCGTCCCGATAGAAGACGTCAACCGAAGCGACGCCGACATTGTCAGTGGCCGTCCACGTCACCGCCTGCTGGGAGCCTCCTGTCCAGACCTGCCCGCCATTTGGTGATGTGACGGTGACCAGCGGTGGTTGGAAGTCCGGACCGGAGGGAACGAGATACGGGAGGATGTCGGTGGGTGTGACTCCGGAGACTTGGCTCACGTTCGTCGAGTTGAGGCCGGGGAAGGTGGGCGTATTCGTGTATTGGATCAGGTCCGTGATCTCGAGGAGCTGCGAGAAGCCGTCTGCATCCGAATCCGTGTTCTCGATGCTGTGCATGGCCAGTTGGCGGCCTGCGTCGTTGTTGGGGAAGCCCGGTATGGCGTTCTCGACGGCCTGGCCGTAGGGATTGCGTGGACCGGCTCCCGTGAACTGGTAGTGGCAGACGCCGCAGTGTCCCTGGATGCTCGGGAGATTGTCGAGACGGCTCCCGACGGCGGCCGGGTAAGCATTGAAGAACGATTGACGGATCGGGTTCCGCGCTGCAGCGGGGCCTGCGGCCAAGACGGTCGCGGCCAGCGCGGAGGCGATCGCGAATCGTGGAGCGCTCGGAGGCCGGTTGTACATGGAGTACCTCCTTCTGAGGCGGAACCGGCTGCGGCGTGGGGCGGCCTGCCGAAGCGCTGACCCTGTGGCGGCGACGCTGTAGACGCTGGGTGCGGGCTTCCTAGGCATGTCGCGTCCTCTCGAACTTCCTGTGAGCGCTGATATTGTACGGAAAAGGAGAGGACAGGAGAATGACGACTCGCAAGTCTGAAGTTGATCGCGGTCAAGTCGGCGGTTCGCGGCCAAAGGGCTCCGGGACGGCGGATCTGGCAGTCCGGATCGGCGCCGCCGGTCAGTGTGCAGCCGGCCTCGGCAGGCCACAGCCTCCGCAGCCTGAGCGCCACGTTCACGAGGGCGAGCAGCACCGGCACCTCGACGAGCGTGATCGGGCTCAGGCGTGGGATGAACTCGGACTCATACCGCTGCCGGCCCTTCCACCGGATTCCGACGAACCGCGTGAGCATCCCCGCCAGGAACGGGATCCCGAGATAGACGAACACGTTCTTCGCGATCTCGCCCATGGAGACTTGCGCCTCTGGCGAGTATCCTGCCGCTCCTAGATTCCCAGCTTCAACAGGTGCCGGAGCGAAAGATAGAGTCCGGCCAGGACGAACACCACGCCCGTCGCCGGGCGCGCCGCCCGCTCGATCTTCGTCAGAAGGCTGAAGGCCCGGCCGACCCATTGCGCCCCGAGCACGAGGATCACTGCGAACGCCACCACCGGAAGTCCCGTTCCGAGGCCGTAGACGGCCGGGACCAGAACGCGCGAGTGAGCGTTGATGGCGAGCGGGATCAGCGCGCCGAAGAAAAGCCCGGCGGAGACGGGGCAGAAGGAAAGGGCGAAGAGAACGCCGAGAAGCCCGGCCCCGCCAATTCCCGATCTCGCACTCCGCTCCTTCAGCGCTTGGCTCCAGCTCCATGCAGGTAGCGGAACGCGGATCCACCCCAGGATGCCGATCCCGACGACGATCAAGAGCGGTCCGAGGATCTGGTTCATCCGCTGCTGCAAGAAGAACGACACGCTCGGGATCGAGAGAACGCTCGAGACGACGATCATGCCGACGACAACGTAGGTGAGCGCCCGCCCGAGCGAGTAGGTCAGCCCGGCGAGCAAGACCCGGCCCGGGCTGCCGACGCTGCGGCCCACGAACGAGATCGCTGCGACATTCGATGCGAGCGGGCAGGGGCTGATCGACGTCAGGATCCCGAGCCAGAGCGCCGAGCCGAGGGCGGCGAGGAGACCCGTCACCGGTCCTCCGCTTTCAGGAAGGCGCGGGTCTCGTCCTGCACGTAGCGGATGAATCGCGTCTTGTCGTTCAAGTGCTGCCAGATCTTCTCGAGGTTCTTCCAAGCGGCAGGTTTCTCGCCCCCATCGCCCACGAGAACGAGCGACTTCGTATAGAGCTGGTAGTCCTTGACGAAGTGCTCGTTGCCCTTCTCCTCGAAATTCACGACACGCCAGAGGAGCCGCCCGCTCTTCAGCTCCGCCGGGAACCCCGTTGCGATCGCCTCCTCTGCGTACGCTTCGAGCTTCTTGCAGGACGCGCATCGTTGCGTCGTGTGGAAGTAGTAGGCGACGACCGGATGTTGCGAGCCGGTCGTGTCGCGGGCCGCGGCAACAGTGTCCGCCGGAGCCTCGGGCCCGGCCGAGGCAGCGCGGTCGGGCGAGAGAAGCGCCGCAGCGACGGCGGCGAGCACCGTCAGCGCGATGACGAGGAGCGAGCGGTGCAGGCGTGAACGGCCCAATGGTCCTTCCGGAATCACCTGGACGCGGTTCATGTGAGCATCTCCTTGATCTCTGCGACCGTCGGGACGCGACCGCTCATCTTGACGGCGCCATCAACGACGAGAGCCGGGGTGGTCATGACGCCGAAGCCGATGATCGCCTGCATGTCGGAGACCTTCACGATATCGCAGTCGAGGCCGAGTTCCTGCGCGGCCTGCCGGGCGCGCTCGTAGAGAACTTGGCATTTCTGACACCCGGGGCCGAGAACCAGGATGTCGGGCATGAATCGGTTCTCCTTTCGTGTCCGTCAGAGGACCAGGTTGAAGACGTAGCCGACCACGAGGATCCCGAGCGCAACGACCGCGGCGAAGGTCGCAATCAACGGGATCTTGAGCACCTTGCGGAGGATGACCATCTCGGGGAGCGAAAGGCCGATGACCGACATCATGAAAGCGAGCACGGTGCCGAGCGCCGCGCCTTTCCCGAGCAGGGCCTGAACGACGGGGATTATCCCGGCCGCGTTCGAGTACATCGGGACCCCGATGCCGACGGCGAGCGGCACCGACCACCACGTGTCCTTGCCCATGATCGAGGCCATGAACTCCTCGGGGACGTATCCGTGGATCCCGGCGCCGACCGCGATGCCCGCGAGCACGTACGGCCAGACCTTGCCGACGATCTCCCGCACGGCGTTGCGCCCGAATGCGATGCGATCGCTCCAGCGGAGTCTCGGTTCACTCTGCGGTTGCCCCACGTTGGGCGCCGTCTGGTAGACCCAACCCTCGATCCACCGTTCGAGCTTCAAGCGGCCGATCGTCCAGCCGGCGACGATCGCGATGAAGAGGCCGGTGCCGAGGTAGAGCGCCGCGACCCTCCAGCCGAAGAGGCCGAGGAGAAGCACGAGGGCAACCTCGTTGACCATGGGGGCCGAAATGAGGAACGAGAAGGTGACTCCGAGCGGGACCCCGGTCGTCACGAAGCCGATGAAGAGCGGCACGGCCGAGCACGAGCAAAATGGCGTCACGGTCCCGAGCAGCGCGGCGAGGACGTTTCCCGCCGTCTCCCGTCTGCCGGCGAGGGCGCGGCGCGTGCGCTCCGGGGTGAAGAAGGAGCGCAGGATGCCGACGCCGAAGACCACGACGGCAAGGAGCATGAGAATCTTGGGCGCTTCGAAGATGAAGAACTGCACGGCGGAGCCCAGGCGGCTCCCGGGACGCAACGCGAGGACATCGAAAGCCAACCAGCGGGAGAGCGGCTCGATGTACCGAAAGACGGGCCACCACACAGCGGCCGCCAGAAGAAGGAGCGTCTCCGATTTATGGCGATATGGCCAAGCCGGCAACTCATTGTCCAAGAAAAAGATGCGTCTCAACGCGACTCCTTGAGCACCTGTGTCGCGCAGGAAAGGAAACTCGTGACGCAGGGGGTCAGGAGCCGGTAGACGACGGCGCTCCCTTCCCGGCGGTCTTCGACGATGCCGTGGGCTCGCAGCACTGCGAGGTGCTTCGAGACCGTCGTCTGGTCGGAGCCGATGAGGCGGGTGAGTTCGCCGGCGCTGCATTCTCCCTGGCTCAGCCGATGGACGATCATGAGGCGCGATTCGTTGGCGAGCGCCTTCAGGATGCGCGCCTGTGCCCGAAACGCCGTCCGATCCACGGTCGCGGGGGATTTCATGCCTTTACTATATGGCCAAGTCGCCATGCCGTCAACAGGGAAAACTCGCGGGCGCGGTTCCTCAAGCAGGCGAAGACGAGAAAAGCCGTACGATCCTTCGCTGCAGCGCGTCCGCTTCAAGCTCCCAGGATTCCGGGTGCGTTCGATCGCTCATCGTTTCACCCGATCCGCGGCACTTGTCGGGCCGACGGCAATGCCGCTCCCCGCGAGCCCGTGGGGGCACTCCAGTCCGTGCGCCAGCATCAGCGGTTCGTCGGACAGCAGCTCATGTGTCGGGCCCTCCGCGACGAGACGCCCCTGATCGAGGACGAGGACCCGCCCGCAAAGCTCGGCGATCATCTCCAGGTCGTGCGATGCGATGATCTGCGTCACGCCGAGTTGTTTGAGCAGAGACTTGAGTTCCCGGCGCCCGCGCGGGTCGAGGTCGCTCGTCGGTTCGTCCAGGAGCAGCACGCGCGGGCTGCAGGCGAGCAGGCCGGCGATGCACACGCGACGCTTCTCACCGTGGCTCAGGTGATGCGGCGATCTGTTCTCGAAGCCCGCGAGGTCCACCTGCTCCAGCGCCGTGGCGACGATCGTCTCGAGCGCCGCGCCGCTTTCGCCCTGCTGCTCCGGGCCGAACGCAACGTCCTCGAACACGGTAGGGCAGAAGAGCTGGTCGTCTGGGTTCTGGAAGAGCAGGCCAACCTCGCGCCGGACGAGGCCGAGGTTGTCGCGGCGGATCGCCTCTCCAAAGACGCGCACCGGAGACTGCGAGCCGATGCTCTCCGGAAGGAGTCCGTTCAGGTGCATGAGCAGCGTGGATTTTCCCGCGCCGTTCGGACCGATGAGGCCGATGCGCTCCCCGTCTGCGACCGTGAAGGTGACTCCACCGAGGGCGGGGGCGCCGTTCGCATACGCGAAACTCAGTTCGTTCACCTCGAACGCCATCATGTCCTCCATCCTCGGGCGCTCATGGCGGCGAAGATCCGCTCCGCGCGTTCGGTGGACCGCACGAAGAGCTGGCCGATCACGCTCGCTCGCGTCCTCCAGAGCCGGGAGCGTCCGCGCCCAAAGGTGCGGCTCGCCCGTGCGCGGTTCATCCGTTGCGCCTCGTCCACGAGCACGAAGACATAGCGGTACATGAGGGCCAGCGTCGTCACGAGGATGGACGGCGCCCTGAGGCTTCGCAGGACGCGGAGGATCTCGGAGAACGGCGTCGTGCTCGCGAGCACGAGCACGGTGAGGAGACAGAGCGTTCCTCTGGCGAGAAGCCGCAGGAAGATCGCCTCGCCGCCGGGCTGGAACAGAGAGAGGATCGCCACCCCGAGGACGAACGGTCCCATGAGAAGAAGCCGTCGGAGCAGGAAACCCGGCGGGACGCGGCTCATCGCGGCGATGGCGAGAAGGCCCACGGCGATCAGCCCGAACCAGGCGGCGTGCGCCGCCGGGATCAGGATGATGGTGAATAGCAGCGACATGGCCGCGGCCAGCTTCACCCGCGGCGGCAGACGATGGACCGGGCTCTCCAGCCTGGCGTGACGGTCAAGGAAGTCGTGGTGCATGGTCCTGCATGCCGGTCGGGTGGTGTGCGTCGTGCGCGCGCCGTGGCGACACGAGGCGCGCGAGAAAGAAGGAAAACACGAACATCATGGCCGTCCCGACCGCTCCTGCGAGGGCCGTCGCCGCGACGGGAGAGCCGAGAGAGGGGAACGCGTAGTCGGGGATCGGAGCGGGGACGAGCGGCTCCTCGACCGCTTTGCCCAGGAAGCCGAGGTTCTCGGCGACCCTCTCCAGACCGTCGGGCCATGGTGAAGCAAACGGCGAGATGAACAGAGCGAGCCCCGTCGCGATCAGCACGCCGTAGACGATGAGCCCTCCGTGCCCGGCGCCTTCGGCGGGCCGCGCCTCATCGCGGAGGAGTTCGGGCCGGGTGGCGGCCACGGCTGCGAGCACGAGCGTTGTGATGACCGCCTCGCCCACTCCGATCACCATGTGGATGCCGCACATCGTGGGGCAGGCGATGGTCCACCGCGCGGTCCCGGAGAAGGCGAGCTGTGAGGCGCAGGAGAGCGATGCGAGCACGACTGAGCACCACGATGCGAACGCCGCGGCCGCGAGTTGCCCCCGAAGTCCTCTCGCAGCCCGCCGGACGAGCCAGTACACGCCGTAGGCGCCGGCGGAGCCCACGATCCCCATGTTGAAGATGTTGGCTCCCAGCGCGAGGATGCCTCCGTCCGCGAAGAGCAGACACTGGACGATCAGGACCGACGTGAGGACCAGCAGCCCGGCGCTCGGCCCGAGCAGCACCGCGGCGAGAACGCCACCCACGAGGTGCCCCGATGTGCCGCCCGCGACGGGAAAGTTGAGCATCTGAGCGGCGAAGACGAAGGCCGCGGCAAGCCCGAGGAGCGGCACCTTGCGGGGCGGAAGCGTCTTGCGAACCCTGCGGACGGCCCAGCCGACACCGATCAGCGCCAACCCGGTCGTCGTCGCGGCGGTCTTGACGTCGAGGAATCCGTCCGGGATGTGCATCGCGGTCGCTCCCTACGAGAGCCGTCGGCCAGTCGTCGCAGCGCTGAGGCTGCCGTTCTTCACGCCCTTGAGAGAGGTGAGACTGTCGGCGAGCGCTCTCACCTGGGCCGGCTTGCCGCGCGCGATGATGATCTCGAGGCAGTTGTGATGATCCAGGTGAACGTGGGTCGTTGTGATGACGGAAGCGGGGGATTCGTGCTGGATCCGGGTGATGCGGTTGAGGAGGTTCGGACGGTGGTGGTCGTAGACCAGCGTCACGACCCCGACCACTTCGGCCTTCCCCGCCTGCCACTCATCCGCGACCAGGGCTGTGCGGATGAGATCGCGGATCGCCTCCGACCGGTTCTCGTACCCGTGACGGGAGATGAAGCGATCGAATTCAGCCAGCAGCTCGGCCTTCAGGCTCGCGGAGAAGCGCTCGACCATTTATTACGAATCCTCCGGACGTAATACTAGCAGGCGCGCCGGATCAGTCAAGGCCGCCCGCGGCGACGCCCGCGGCGCCTCCGATCGGCATAGGGGGGTAGCGGGTTCGTCCCGCTACTCCCCCTGCCACACCACCGGGCATGCGGGTCCGCACCCGGCGGTTCGGTCGGTTGAGGTCAGCGGCAAAGCCTCGGGACTCCCATCCGGTCGTAGTCGCTCGTGGGCAGCGCGATGTTGATCTTCATGCTCGCGTTCCTCCACCAGCGGCGGGTGTTCGCGGCCACCTGTGCCGCGCCGAGGCGAGACATCCCTCGCGCGCGCAGCTCCCGGTAGGCCGTCGTTCCCCGTTTCCACTGTTTCAGTTGAAGCGCTCGCAAACGGTGACGGATCCATTCGTCCAGGTCTCGGAAAACTGTTCGAGTATCGGCCAGGCGGAAGTACTCCCTCCACCCAGTCAGGTACTCCCGGAGTTCTCCGATGACGGCCTTCAGGCTCCGCCCTCCGCTCCGACAGGTGATCTGCCGGACTCGATCCTTCATCGCCCTCAGGGCCTTCGGCGCGACCCGTCGCTTGATCGCTCCTCCTGCGGCGTACCAGAAGCTGTAGCCGAGGAATTTGCGGTCCTGCACCCGGGCCACCGCGCTCTTCTCTTCGTTGATCCGAAGCCGGAGTGATCCGTAGATCTTCTTCAGTGCTCGCATCACCCTCTCTCCCGCCCGCCGTGAGCGCACGTACACGTTGCAGTCGTCGGCATAGCGGACGAAGGTGTGTCCGCGCCTCTCCAGCTCCCGATCCACTTCGTCCAAGAGCACGTTCGCCAAGAGCGGCGAGAGAGGCCCGCCTTGCGGCGTCCCCTCGTACCGCTCCACCACCACCCCGTTCACCATCACTCCGGCTTCCAGGTAGCGGCGGATCAGCCCCAACAGCCGCTTATCGCCGATCCTCTTTGCCAGCCTTCCCATGAGCACGTCGTGATGGACGCGGTCGAAAAACTTCTCCAGATCCACGTCCACCACCCAGCGGCGTCCTTCCTGGATGTAGCCCTGCGCTTCGCACACCGCATCGTGAGCGTTGCGTCTCGGTCGAAAGCCGTGGCTGTGTTTTGAGAAGGTGGGATCGAAGAGCGGTTGGAGCACCTGCAGGATGGCTTGCTGGAGAAACCGATCGACGACGCACGGGATGCCGAGCTCTCGCTCCCCGCCGCCGCTTTTCGGGATCCTCTGCCGCCTCACCGGCCTCGGCTGGTATGTCCCCGCGAGCAGTTGCTCCCGCAGGCTCTCCCAGTTCTCCGCCAGATACTGCGGCAGTTCCTCCACCGTCATCCCGTCGGTGCCGGGACTGCCCTTGTTCTGCCGCACCCGCTTCAACGCCCGGCCGGCGTTGCCGCGTTCGACCACCCGTTCCATCAGGCGGTCGGTTCCTGAGCGCTCGTTTCCGCCCGTCGCCGTCGGGGCTTCGCCGCTTCGCTGGCTCGTCGGGGCTTCACCCCTATTGTCCAGCGCAAGCTCCAATTGCTCGGACTTCTGGCGCCTGGCCCCTTCGAGACTCACGGTCGTCTCGCTCTCCCGTCCGTTCGGCCCTTCGCCACCTCGCGGCGGCTACTACGGCCTCTGCTGACTTCTCGCTCCGCCCCTTTCGAGACGTCGCCCTTTCAGGCACAAGGCGAGATCTCCCCAGATAAGAACACTGGCCGTCCCTGCACGACCGCCGGATCTACGCCGCCGAGCTTTGGTCACGAGAGCTTCGCGGTCACGTGCCCGCTCGCCCCGCTCGGCACCGCCTTGTATCCGGTTCCTGTTCGTCGGCCCACAGGTTCGTTCCCCGCTTCCTTCACGCCCTCCTCACGGATCGGCGCTCTGCGGTTCCCTTCGGTCGCTGTGACCTGCTCCCGGAAGGACTTCCACCTTCAAGTCAGTGCCCATGCTGGGCGTACACGTCGAAGGGCGAAGCCCCCGCGGGGCTTCGCCCTTCCAAACTTCAATCGGGCCGTTGCCGCCAGCCCGCGGCTTCCCTGCTACTTCACCTCGACGGTCAGGGTCTCCATCTTGAGCGGCTCGGTCGGCTTTCCGCCCTGCGAGCCCGCCGCCTCGAGCGCCTTCAGCGTCTCCACGCCCTCGACGACCTCTCCAAAGACCGTGTGCTTTCCGTCGAGCCACGCCGTCGGCTTGAACGTGAGGAAGAACTGGCTGCCGTCGGTCCCCGGGCCCGCGTTCGCCATCGAGAGGATTCCCGGCTTTGTGTGCTTGGCCTCGGGCTTGAACTCTCCCTCGAACTGATACCCCGGGCCGCCCGTGCCGGTGCCGAGGGGGCAGCCTCCCTGCGCCATGAACCCAGTGATGACGCGGTGGAAGCTGATACCGTCGTAGAAGCCGAGCTTCGTCAGGTAGAGGAAATTCGTCACGTGGGCGGGCGCCCACTCGGGGTGCATCCGGATGAGGACCGTTCCCTTGCTCGTCTTCATCCTCACGAAGTACTTGTGGGCGGGATCGAACGTCGCCAGTTCCCATTTCGGGAGCTGCGTCTTCCAGGTGGACTTCGTCTTGTCGATGTTTGCCTTGGCGATCATCTTGTCGATCTGAGCGATCGCCTTGTCCGAAGACGGCGTCGGCGCCGGCGCATCGGCGGCCCAGGCCAACCCCGCGACCCCGAGCATCACCATGCTTGCGAGGACGAACTTCATCCGGGACCCCTCCTTCCGTTGGTTCGTGGACACTCCGAAGGGGAGTGTATTACACGGCGCGTCCCCGTGGAAAACGATTCCGGGCCGGGCCCGGAGCCGCCGGGAGGGTCCCCCGGCCGGAGGTCCGTTCGATGATATTGAAAAAATATGAAACCTAGTTCATAATGTTATGCGTTCCTCTCGGAGTGGGAGTCGGTCCCGTCACGGAGGCGATCGCGATGGACGTCTTGATCGAACTCGGCGAACTGGCCCTGGCGAGCCGGCTCCGCCGCTTGAGCGACATGCTCATGGAGGACGCCGCGGGGCTCTACGCGGATCTCGGGCTCGAGTTCAGGCCTCACTGGTTCGCGGTGTTCTATTACCTCGGCCGCCGCTCGCCGGTGGCGGTCACGGAGGCGGGGCAATCGCTCGGGCTCTCCCACACGGCGATCCGCCAGGTCGTGGGCCCGATGATACGTGCCGGGCTCGTGAGCGAATCCTCCGACCGCTCGGACACGCGCCGGATGCTCCTCGGCCTTACGCCGAAGGGCCGCCGTCAGTTGAGGGCCCTCGCGCCGGTCTGGGCGGAGATCCGGCGGGCGGCCCGCGGGCTGCT
>JAGVPR010000331.1 GCA_020052115.1 Candidatus Eiseniibacteriota bacterium | reverse complement strand
GGCCCCATCGCGCGCCAGAGCCCTCAGCGCGAACCGCTGGAGCCCCGAGGCCAGCCGGTAGATCCATGGCCGGCTGAGAGAGAGCGCGTAGAGCCTGAACGCGAGCCGGTCGCCCCGTCCCGCGATGCGCTGCTTGACCTCCTCGCGCCTCAGCCGTACCAGCATCGCGGGCAGGTCAATGGAGACCGGGCAGGCCTCGAAGCACGCATCGCAGAGGGAGGAGGCCTGCGGCAGGTCGCGGTATCCCTCGAGCCCGCGAAGAAGCGGGGTGATCACGGCCCCGATAGGCCCCGGATAGACGGAGCCGTAGCTGTGGCCTCCGATCTTCCGGTACACGGGGCACGCGTTCAGGCAAGCGCCGCAGCGGATGCACCGAAGCGCGGAGCGGAAGTCCGGGTCCGCGAGGATCGCGCTCCGGCCGTTATCCAGCAGGATCAGGTGCATCTTCTCCGGCCCGTCCCGTTCGCCCGCCGCTCGCGGCCCGCTCAAGATCTGCGTGTAGACCGTGAGCGGCTGTCCGGTGCTCGAGCGCGCGAGGAGCTTCAAGAACAGCGTCAAGTGCTCCAGCGACGGGACGAGCTTCTCGATCCCCGCCACGACGACGAGCACGCGGGGCGTTGTCGCGCTGAACCGCGCGTTCCCTTCATTCGTGCAGACGACGGCGGAGCCGCTCTCGGCCACAAGGAAGTTCGCGCCGGTCATCCCCATTTCCGCGCTCAGAAACTTTTCGCGGAGCGCTTCCCGCGCGATGGCCGTCAGCTCGCTTGGATCCTCGGTGTACGGCGCGCCGAGCTCGCGCTGGAACGCGCGCGCGACAGCGGCGCGGTCCTTGTGGATCATGGGCGCGACGATATGGCTCGGAGCATCGCCGTCGAGCTGCAGGATGAACTCGCCGAGATCGGTCTCCCACGTCTCGATCCCGGCGCCCTCGAGCGCCGGCAGGAGCCGGATCTCCTCGGTCACCATGCTCTTCGACTTCACGCAGCGGCGCACGCCCTCGCGCTTCGCGATCTCCAAGCAGATCGCGTTCGCCTCTTCGGCGGTGGCGGCTCCGTGGACCTCGATTCCGGCAGCGCGCGCCCGTTCGATGAAGAGCGCGAGGTAGCGATCGAGATGATCGAGCGTGTGCTGCTTGATCTCCCCGGCGAGCCCCTTGAGGCGGTCCGCCCCGGGGCCGAACATGGCTCCGAGCGTGCGCCGGCGGTCTCCGTCCTTGAGAACCGTGGTGCGCTCGACGAACCGCTGCAGCGACTCGTTGGCGAGCGCGGACTCGGCCCTCTCGCCGAGCGAGAAGGGGAGCTTCGGGAAGAGGACCTCCGATGCGTGCCGGTCCGGCTTCGGGGGATGGGCGCTCACAGCGGTCGCGCCCCGGCCGCGTCCGAGGCGCGGCGAGCCGGCTCGTCCGAGGGCGGCATGAGGCCGAAGCCCTCGGCGAGGATCTCGGCGACATGGCGGAAGCGGAGCGTCGTTCCCGCGCGCCGCGCGAACCCCTCGAGATGGAGCGCGCAACCGCCCTCGTTGCAGACGACCGTCTCTGCGCCGGTCGCGACGAGCGCTCGAGCCTTCTCACGCGCGAGCGCGCCCGAGATCGCGGGGAACTTCACCGCGAACGCTCCTCCGAAGCCGCAGCACTGCTCCGGCCGGTCCACGGGCGCCAGCTCGAGCCCGCCCACGCGAAGTAGGAGGTCCTCCGCCTCGGTCGTGAGGCCGAGCGGCCGCATGTGGCAGCTATAGTGATAGGCGACCCGGCCCGGCCGGCGGCACCCCATGGTCTGCGGATCGGTCCGGAGCACCTTCGACAGGAACTCGGCGAACTCGTAGGTCTTGGCGGCGAGATCGCGGGCAAGGGCGGCCTCGCGAGGATCTCCCGCGAGGAGATCGGCGAAGTGCTCGCGCACCATCGCGGTGCAGGAGGCGCTCGGGCAGACGACCGTGCCGAACGGCTCGAAGACCCGCACCATGCGGCGGGCGAGGGCGCGCGCCTCGTCGTGGTAGCCGTTGTTGAACATCGGCTGCCCGCAACAAGTTTGGCCGGCCGGGAAGGCGACGCGGCAGCCGAGGTGCTCGAGCACCCGGACCACCGCTTCTCCCGCCCGGGGGTAGAAGCTGTCCGTGAGGCAGGTGACGAATAGGGCGACGTCCACGGCGGAGAGTCTAGCGCATCCGCCCCGGCGGCCCCAACCCCTTGCCCTTCCGGGGCATGCCCCGCCCGCCCGCAACCGGGTATTGACAGACCTGCCCCGGGTCCGTAAAATGCGGAGGTTTGAGGCCGCAGTGTCTGAATTCATGTGAAGGGGAGAGGAAGCCGTGATGAAGACGTTCATCCCCCGCGAGGATGATGTCCAGCGCCGCTGGTACGTGGTCGACGCCGATGGAGAGGTGCTCGGCCGGCTGGCGTCCAAGGTGGCCTACATCCTCAAGGGCAAGGGAAAGCCGATCTGGTGTCCGCACATTGACGTCGGCGACCACGTGGTCGTCATCAATGCGGAGAAGATCCTGCTGACGGGAAGGAAGCGCGAGAAGAAGACGTACTTCCGTCACACTCTCTATCCGGGCGGAGCGCATTTCATCGCGCTCTCAACGCGGATGAAGTCGGAGCCGGATCGCGTCGTGGAAGAGTCCATCCGGCGGATGCTGCCGCGCAACCGGCTCGGCCGCGCGATGGTCCGCAAGCTCAAGGTGTACGCGGGGCCCGAGCACCCGCACGAGGCCCAGAGGCCGGAAGCGCTCGACTTGGGGCGCGTGCTGGTACACACGCCCGTCTGATTCGATTTCGTTCGATCCGTTCTTTCGAGGAGGTGAGTGAATGGCAGAGGCCGTCCAGGCCAATACCGGCCGACGGAAGGAGGCGGTCGCACGCGTCCGCCTCAGCCCGGGCACCGGCCAGCGCCGCGTGAACGGGAAGCCCGCTAAGGAGTACTTCGGGCGCGAGGTGCTTTCTCAGATCATCGAGCGGCCCCTCATCGTCGGGAAGGCCGTTGACCGTTTCGACGTCGTGGCCTCCGTGCACGGCGGCGGGCTCGCCGGCCAGGCGGGAGCGGTTTCTCTCGGCATCGCCCGGGCTCTCGCCCACCGCGAGCCGGAGTGCATCGCGCCGCTTCGCGCCGAGGGTCTGCTCACGCGTGATCCGCGGATGAAGGAGCGCAAGAAGTACGGGCAGCCCGGCGCTCGCAAGCGGTTCCAGTTCTCCAAGCGCTAGACGCGCGACCCCCGCGAGAGCGGGGGAATCCACACGCCCTCGATCCCCGGACGGGTGCGGCTCCTATGAGCCGTGGACCGGGGACATGACGGGGCGGAGGTCGGCACTCGAACCCGTTCTAAGGAGGAAGTGATGAAGGATCTCGGGATGAAGGAACTCCTGGAGGCGGGGGTCCACTTCGGGCACCAGACCCGGCGCTGGAACCCCAAGATGAAGAAGTTCATCTTCATGGAGCGGAACAAGATCTACATCATTGATCTCGAGAAGACCGTCAAGGCGATGGGCGAAGCCCGCCGCGCGGCCGCCGACATCGTGCGCCGCGGAGGGCTCGTGCTCTTCGTCGGGACGAAGAAGCAGGCGAAGGACTCGATGGTGCAGGAGTCCCAGCGCTGCGGGATGTACTACGTGAACGAGCGGTGGCTGGGCGGCATGCTCACCAACTTCCAGACGATCAAGTCGAACATCCGCCGATTCAAGGATCTGGAGAAGATGAAGGCGGACGGCACCTGGGAGAAGGTCTCCAAGAAGGAGCAGGCGCAGCTCGAGAAGGAGCGCTCCCGCCTGGAGAAGATCTTCTCCGGCATCAAGGACATGGACCGGCTGCCGGGCATGCTCTTCATCGTGGACACCAAGAAGGAGAAGATCGCCGTCGCGGAAGCGAACCGCCTCAAGATCCCCATCGTCGGCATCGTGGACACCAACTGCGATCCCGATGTGATTGACTATCCGATCCCCGGCAACGATGACGCCCTGCGCGCCATCAAGCTCTTCGCCCGCATGATCAGCGATGCGGTTCTCGAGTCGCGGATGGAGCAGCAGGAAGGCGCGGACGTCGTGCCTCCTGAGATCGTCGCGGCGGCCGAGACCCAGCAAGCGGCGATGGTGCCGGAGCCCCGTCCCTAGAGCGCGCCGAGCGGGCCGGCCGGGCCGGCCCGCGTTCCCTGATTCGCGGAGGCAAGGAGACCCTCATGGCTGTTGATGCAACCCTCGTCAAGGAACTGCGCGCTCGAACGGGCGTTGGGATGATGGAGTGCAAGCACGCGCTGCAAGAGACGTCCGGAAATCTGGAAAAGGCGATCGAGTATCTGCGTACCCAGGGGATCGCCAAGGCCGAGAAGCGCGCCGGCCGCGCCGCCAGCGAAGGCCGCGTGGAAGCCTACATCCATCCGGGCTATCGCATCGGCGTCCTCCTCGAGGTGAATTCCGAGACCGATTTCGTCGCGAAGACCGATGAGTTCGGCGTCTTCGTGCGCAACATCGCGATGCAGATCGCCGCGACGGATCCGGTCGCGGTGCGCCGCGAGGACATCCCGGCGGAGATCCTGGAGCGCGAGAAGCGCCTCTTCCGGGAGGAAGCGCTGACCTCGGGGAAGCCGGAGAAGATCCTGGACAAGATCGTCGAGGGGCGCGTCGAGAAGTTCTACGCCGAGGCGTGTCTTCTCGAGCAGGCGTACGTCCGCGATCCGGAGCGGAAGATTCTGGACATCCTCACCGAGATGATGCACCGCACGGGCGAGAACATCATCATCCGGCGATTCACGAAGTTCCGCCTGGGCGATTGACGTCGCGAAGCGGTCCCTCCGCGAGCGGGGCGGACCGTGAGGAGTGCGGGTGACCGAGGCGCGCTACAAGCGGGTCCTCCTCAAGCTCTCCGGCGAGTCTCTCGCGGGAGAGGCCCGCTTCGGCATTGATCCCGACCGCCTCCGGATCGTGGCGGGCGAGATCCGCGACGTCGTTGGGCTCGGCGTCGGCGTCGGCATCGTCATCGGCGGCGGGAACATCTTCCGCGGCTTCCAGGCGAACGCCGACGGGATGGACCGCGTCACCGCGGACCACATGGGCATGCTGGCCACCGTCATCAACGCGCTCGCGCTCCAGGACACGCTGGAGCGCGCGGGGATCTTGACGCGCGTCCTGAGCGCGATCAAGATGGACCAGGTGGCGGAACCCTACATTCGCCGGCGCGCGGTGCGGCATCTCGAGAAGGGCCGGGTCGTGATCCTCGCTGCGGGCACGGGCAATCCGTACTTCACCACCGACACCGCGGCGGTGCTGCGGGGGATCGAGATCGGCGCCGAGGTCATCGTGAAGGGGACCCAGGTGGACGGCGTTTACGACGCCGACCCCAAGAAACACCCGGCCGCGTCGCGCTTCCAGCGGCTATCCTACCTCGATGTGCTCAATCGCGGCCTCAAGGTCATGGATTCCACCGCCATCTCTCTCTGCATGGACAACCGTCTTCCCATCGTCGTCTTCAACGTGGGCGTTCCCGGAAACTTCCTCCGTGTGGTGAAGGGGGAGAAGGTCGGGACGATCGTGGAGGAGTAAGAGGGGATATGCCACACACGGTCATCGCGGATGTGGATTCGCGCATGAAGAAGGCCGTCGAGACGGCCCGGATGGAGCTGGGTTCCGTGCGCACGGGAAAGGCCTCGCCGAACCTGTTGGATCCGATCAAGGTCGAGGCCTACGGGACGCAGATGCCGCTGAATCAGCTCGCGAGCATCTCGGCGCCCGAGCCGCGCCTGCTGGTGGTCCAGCCGTTCGACAAGGGGCTAGTGGATTTGATCGGCAAGGCGATCCAGAAAAGCGGTCTCGGATTGAACCCCAGCAACGACGGCACCCTCATCCGGTTGCCGATCCCGCCGCTCACCGAGGAGCGGCGCCGTGAGATGGTCAAGCTCGTGAAGAAGATGGTCGAGGACGGCAAGGTCGCGCTTCGAAACGTCCGGCGCGACGCGAACGACGGGATCAAGGTCCTCGAGAGAGACGGCGAGATGTCAGAGGACGAGTCGCACAAGACGCAGGCCGAGGTCCAGAAGCTGACCGACAAGTACGTCGCTTTGCTGGACGAGGTCGCGGCGAAGAAGGAGAAGGAGGTGCTGGAGGTCTAAGCGTCGCCGCCGGCCCCGCCGGATTCCCGACGCCCTCTCGCGCACCTCTCATCCATGGCAGAAACCAGCGTCTTGACCCGGGCGAAGGATGCGATCCTCGCCCAGGGCAACCTGCCCCGCCACGTGGCCGTCATCATGGACGGCAACGGGCGCTGGGCGCGGGCCCGCGGTTTCCCCCGCATTCTCGGGCACCAGGCCGGCCGCCGCTCGGTTCGCGAGTCGGTCGAAGGCTGTCTCGAGCTGGGCGTGCGCTATCTCACGCTCTACACCTTCTCCCGCGAAAACTGGAACCGGCCGCCGAGCGAGGTGGCGGGCCTGATGGGCTTCCTCCGCCAGACGCTCCGCGAAGAGCGCGAAGAACTCAGGGAGAACGGCGTGGCGATGCGGGTCATCGGCCGGCCGGAGGATCTGCCGGAGGAGGTGCGCGAGGAGCTCAATCGCACCGTTGATTACCTCGGGGACAACCAGAAGCTCGTTCTGAGCCTCGCGTTGAGCTACGGCGGCCGCATGGAGATCGTGGACTGCGTCCGCCGGATCGCCGCGGAGGCCGAGGAGAACGGCCGCTGGCCGCAGTCGATTGACGAAGACCTCATCCGCCGCCATCTCTACACGAACGACCTCCCCGATCCGGACCTGCTCATCCGTACGAGCGGCGAGATGCGCATCAGCAACTTCTTGCTCTGGCAGCTCGCGTACGCCGAGATCTGGGTGACGGACGTCTTGTGGCCCGACTTCCGCAAGGAACACCTCTTCCAGGCGATCGCCGATTACCAGAAGCGCGACCGCCGTTTCGGGAAGGTGGATTGACCGCACCGGCCTCGGCCGGCGGGGCGCCCGGTAGATCGGAAGAG
>JAGVPR010000083.1 GCA_020052115.1 Candidatus Eiseniibacteriota bacterium | reverse complement strand
GCGTGCGCGTCCGACCGCGCGAAGGCGCGGACCCTGCTCGAGCAGGCCGCGGCGGAGCTGGGAGCCCTCGGCGATCGCAACAACCGCAGCAAGGTGCTTCGGTCTCTGGGGCGGCTACTCGGCGCGGGGAACCGGCAGGAGCAGGTCGCTTCGCTCGAATACCTCGAAGAATCGGAGCGTCTGGCGCGCGATCTGGGGCTTCGCCACAACGCGGGTCTGGCGCTTCTCGAAGCGGCTTCCGTGGATCTTGCCCGCGGAAACGTGGACGCCGCGCAGGTGCGCGTGCGCGCGGCACAGTCCGATCTCGACCGCGAGGATGGCGCTGCGGCGGCCCGAGTCGCCGAGATCCTCGCGCAGACCGAGGCGGCGCTCGTCCAGGGCACCGCGAACTCGCACGGATCGGCGGCGACGAGCGATCTGGAGGATCTGCTGACTTCCGGCCGTTCCGCCGGCCAGCAGGTGGACGAGATGCTATCGCTGCTCGCGGAGGCAACACTCTGCGACGGCGTGGCGGTGTTGGAGAAAGACGGCGCGAAGCTCAACGTGCTCGGAAGCCACGGCATCCCCGGTCTGACCGGCCGTGCCGAGGTCTCGATCCCCGCCTTCGCCGAGGGCGACGGCACGTGGGCAACGGCGACGGCGCGTGTCTGTCTCGACCCCCCGGCCGATTGGCTCGGGTCTCTCGCGCGCGGGCGCACTCCGGCGAGCGTGGTCCTTCTGCCGCTGGCCCCACTTGTCTCCACATGGCTCTATCTCGATCGGTCGCGTGAGGCCGGTCGCCCGGCGCCCAAGCAGGCCGAGGTCAACTTCTGCATCGCGCTCGGCCGCCAGCTTGCGAATCTTCTAGCCGCCTCCAGGCTCCGCGAGCGGGCGAGCAAGAACATGGCGTTGCGTGAGGACCTGATGCAGCGCGTCGCGCTCGCCGACATCGTCACGCAGAACGCGGAGATGCTCGAGATCCTCCGCCTCGTCGGCAAGATCAGCGACAGCCAGATGACCGTTCTTCTCCAGGGCGAGACCGGAACCGGCAAGAAGCTCATCGCCCAGGCGATCCACCTCTCGAGCCCGCGCGCGGGAGGACCGTTCGTGACCGTGGATTGCGCGGCCCTGCCCGAGGGGCTTCTCGAGAGCGAGCTGTTCGGCTATGTGAAGGGCGCGTTCACCGGAGCGGCGAGCGACAGGAAGGGGCTCCTCGAAGAGGCTCACGGCGGCACGATCTTCCTCGATGAGATAGACAAGACCGGCTCGACCGTGCAGCGGCGCTTCCTGCACCTGCTCGACTCGGGCGAGATCCGGCCCGTCGGCGCCACGTCGTACCGGCCGCTGGACGTGCGTGTCCTCTGCGCGACCAGCTCGAAGGACCTCCGCGCGGAGGTCCAGGGCGGCCACTTCCTGAAGGATCTCTACTACCGCCTGAACGATATCTGCATCTCGATCCCGCCGCTGCGCGAGCGGCGCGAGGACATTCCCCTTCTCACCGAGTACTTCCTGACGGTTTACAGCGAGCACGTGAAGAAGCCGATCGCGGGCGTGTCGCGCCGGGTTCTCAGGCGGCTCGTGGACTTCGAGTGGCCCGGCAACGTCCGCGAGCTGGAGAAGGTGGTCAAGCGCGCCATCACGCTCGCCGAGCCGGACGAGACGATTGATCTTCATCTGCTTCCGCCGGAACTCCTCTCGGCCACGGAGAGCGTGGCGAGGGCTCAGGAGGTTCGCGAGGGCGGCCTTCGCGAGAGCGTCATCGCGTACGAGCGGGCGGCCATCGTGCGCGCGCTCGATCGCTTCCACTGGAACAAGAGCCGCGCGGCCGCGTACCTCGGGCTTTCCCGCAAGGGCCTGAAGAACAAGATCCAGCGCTACGGCTTGGATCGCCGGCGCACGCGGGCGCAATAGCGCCGTCAGGCTTCTCCGACGCGGGGCATCGGTTCTCCGGTGCCCCGCAGTTGTTTGCACGTCCAGCATGGGAACCAACCTGGAGGTGAAAGTCCTCCGGGGACTTGGTCACAGGGACCCAAGGGGAGCGCAGAGCGCTGGACTGAACTTGTCCCAGAATCCTCGGATGACGTCACGCGGACCGCTTCTTTAGCAGTTTGTGAGGGTTTTGGAGGGATGGGGGCCTGACTCGCAGATCGAGCGATTCGGCAGCGGGCAGACTGGGATTCTCTTGAAGCTCCGGGCAGCTGTGGTATCATTGTTATGCACGAATTCGTCTTCGGGTGCCTTTGCCGGAGGCACCTCCAGATCGGAAGGAGAAAGGCTCATGTCTCCTCGATCGGCATTCTGCACGGCTCTCCTCGCCAGCGTGCTGCTCCTTGGTTCCGCCGCATCCGCTGCCGTCTGGTCCGAACGCGAGCAAATCGGCAGCTTCGACAACTACGAGGATTATCAGCCGAACGTGGCTGTCGATCCCCAGGACCGTGCCTGGGTGGTCTGGATGGGCGTGGACAATGTCGGCCCGCCGGATTACGAGATCTACTGGTGCCGCTGGGAGAAGGGGGTCGGCTGGTCGCCGCGCCAGCGGCTTCATGCCGACAACACTCAGAACGACTCTTGGCCGAGGCTGAGTATCGCCCCGGACGGCACGCCCTGGGTGGCGTGGCTGAGGCCGCGGCCCAACGGCTATGGCTGGGATCTACTCTCTTCGCACTGGAGAGGCTCGAGCTGGACGGTGCCGGACACGGTGGTGAAGGCCCCCGGGATCTCGGAAGCGAACTACCAGGGCATCGCCGCCATTGACAGCACGCATTGCTGGGTGGCCTATGACGGCGTGTATGTGGTGCGCGCGCGGGAGTATCAGGGAGATCATTGGGGCCCGGAGGAGCAGGTGGCGGCCGGGATGGCGGATGATCCCCGGCAAGTGGATGCGGCCGCGGGGCCGAACGGTCAACCGTGGGTCATCTGGACAGAGAGCGATGTGCGCACGAGCCGGCGCTTGCCTGATGGCACCTGGGAGCCGTCCATCTTGCTGGGCCCGGGCCAAGAGGCAGCCACCTTCATGCCCGCGATCGCCGTGGACTCCTCTGGCGAGGCATGGGCCGTCTGGCACAACTACTCCGACTGCATCCCAGAGGGGTGGGAGGATATCTTCTTCTCTCGGACCATCCAGGGAGTCTGGCAGTCGATGGGTGTTGTGAATGATCCTGAGCCGATGATCTGCGCGAAGGACGTGGCCGCCGATATTGATGCCTCCCATGGCGGGCCTCCACGCGTTGTCTGGGGCCGTAAGAACCCGGCCACAGCAACAACGAACTACCGCGAACCCTACTCCTCAGGATGGGACTCGGAGGGCTGGGAGCCTCAGTGCCGAATGCAGGAGCCGGATTCCACCACCCTTCGTGAGGATAATTACGCCACGGTCGCAGTCCGTCCCGACGGCGGGGCCTGGGCGGCCTGGATGAGGAGGAACAGCATCGGATGGTCGGATGTCTACGTCTCAGAGCTTCTGGTGGACGTCGCCGACTTTCATGCATCGAGAGCGGCCGTGGGAGCGCAGATCTCGTGGCGCCTGGTCGGGAGCGCCAAGCGAGAAGACTTCCTCTTCACGGTGCTCCGTGCGAGCGCCATGGGCGACACGACGAAGATCGGTGAGAGCTTCACAGGATCGGGTGACGACTACCTTGTCGTGGATGAGTCAGCCAATCCACAGACGGGCTACTCGTACTGGATCCAGGTCTCGGAGGTGGTGAGCGGCGCTCCCCGCTTTCGGACGAACTCGCGCCGGGTGGAGCCTCTGATCGTCTCTGTGGAGACGATGGTGTGGGACCGCCGCCCAGTGATCATGGCTGTTCCGAATCCGTCCCGGGGCCGTGTGGAGTTCAGAGTAACCGCCCTTCGCGGGAACTGCTCGCTCGAGATCTTCGATGTCCAGGGCCGGCGCGTGTGGGTCTCGCAGGTCGATCCCAGTCAAGGTGGAGAGGTGGAGATTCGGTGGCCGCTCAGCAGCTCTGCCCAGGAGGTGTCCGGGGTGTTCTGGGCGCGACTACGAAGCGACAAAGGAGGTGTGCTGGCAACAACGAAGTTTGTCCACATTCCATAGAGCCTCATCTACACCTCGCAGCTAAGCGCTCCCGGAATGATTTGCCTCCCGCCCCGAGTGTGAATTGGGATAGCCCGTGAAGGGAGAGCCAATAATGGCGCGCGTGTTCCCGTGGATGATTGCCCTAGGGGCACTGATTGCCCTGCTGGTCTGCAACACGAAGGGAGTCCCGGACGTTGGGGCTTCTGACTTCAGCGAGATCTCTCTAGACTCGTGCACGACAGTCTCGGAGCCCCCGAGTACGGTCCTTTGCTGGTCCTATGATTTCGGAGGCCTGTTTGGCCGAGTGAACAGGGACCTCGATTTCCATGTCCAGGATGACATCCCGCACACTTCGAACAACGAGTCGAAGATCGGCGCAATCGTGGCGGCCATGGATGACATCGAGGGTGCGAATTTCGCCGGGAAGCCCTGGTACGACCTCCAGCTCGTCTTCAACTACTTTGGCGCCCAAGGCAGCTTGTATGGGAGTTCAGCATTCCTGCCCAACTTCTTCGAACTATTCCCGCTCCCGGAGGATTCCGCCAGTCACGACAATCACGTCGATATCTATCTGCGGCAGGTTCCGGACTCGACCCCGTCTGGTTCGATGTTTTGCCTAAACGGCTCGCCCATCTACAGCATCGAAGAAGACGGCACGTCTCAGTTCCCGCCAGGCCAGAACAACTCGACAGCGAATGAGGTATCATGTCCCGCCAAGGGAACCGACCTCATCGGCCTGGACCCTTTGCGATATGCCATGTATTACATGCACGAGTTCACGCACAAACTCCTAGCCTCGCGACATACGACCGGCGATCCGGAGAAGATCCCTCCGTTTGCGACCTACTTGTCTGGGAATTCGGCATCCATACTGAACCGCAACGAAATCTACGATGTCAGCCTGCTCTTGAAGAATCAGGTCGGTGATTCATTGTCCTGCGGTGACTGGAAGATGAGGGGCGACTCACACCCCCTGACGGCCCTTTGGAATCGCTGGCTACTTGAAAGGTTCCCTGGGCCGGATCCAGACGCCCCCGAGGACGATCTCTTCTACCAGTGGGTGCGCGCCGACGGTCCATCGCCGGACATCGGTCGCATGACCATGTGGACCCTCGCGAGGACCCTTGAGAATGGTAACTGGAACGCCATTCCCTCGCTTCCAAGCTCTGCATTGGTAGGCGACGGTCGGCTTGCAAGGATCTTCCGCAGACATGCGATGGCTCGCTGGATGGACCCCGACGCTAGCTCCCAGGGCGTGTCACTGGACACCCTTGCGTTTCCGATTTCTCCGAGCAATGTCAGCCCCGTCGACTACTGTGGCCTCTTCAAGAACCACCTGTCCGATGGACCGGACGCGGTCTATGTGCCCCCGACGATCGTTGTAGACGAGGCGTCAATCTGTACGGTCCGATTCCTACCGGACCGAGATGATCCCGAAGCGCGAGAATCCTGGGTTCTGAGATCGCCGGTGGATCAAACGTGCGACTTCGTGGCGACACCGGTTTGGGGATCCAGCTACTACGTGTTCGAGGCCGGAGAGGGAGTTGACGGCGCGGCCGGCTTGACTCTCGACCTCGAACTTGAGGTCGTCGAGGACGTCCCACGAGGGGCAAGGGTGTTCTTCGACGAGATCGAGTACGATGACAAGGGATCCCTCTATGCAAAGCCGGGAGCGGTCGTCAAGGCCGGGTGGGGTAAGACCTCGTCCGATGGGAGGCGGAACATCATCACTGTCGAAGGATTCGGCGCGACAACGAAATCAGTCGTCGCCGTGGTCTCGGTCGTCGAGGATTCTGTCTCTACGGATGAGGAGCTCAGTGCAGTCAATGGCCGCTACCATACGCGCTACGAGCTCTCCTGGGTCGTCCATTCCGAGGAGTGCGTCACGAAGGCCACCGAGAGCGGACCGGCCAACCTCCTTGTTTGCCCCGCAGGGGACGGGGGAGCCATCGATGTGCTGGTCCAGGTCTACGATAGGTTCGGGAAACCAAGGGGGGACGTGCCCGCTGAAGACGTGTATCTGAAAGTGGGCTCCGAGACCGAGGACTGGGCTCATTTCACGGGAGCCAGCCGGGTGGAGGCAGAGCATCCTACGTGGCCGAACGGTGTCACCACGATCCACGCGGAAGGCATCAGCGGTTGCAGCCCGACCAACACAGAGCCCATCCGATTCGAGGTCTATGTCGAGGACGAGGTGGTGCACTCTCTCGAGCGCACGCTGCGCAGCCCCGATGTCGACGGCGACGATGATGTCGATGCCGACGATCTGACGGCATTTCGAAACGCGAGCCCTTGCACGACGCCCAAGTGCCGGGATCTCGATTTCAACGGCAGCTGCGAGTGGAGTGATCAGACGCCGGGCGATACCCTTGCCTTCTACGCCCATCTCAATCACGCGGCATCGTTCCTGGCCACGCCATGGAATCTCTCTGCCTGCCCTGCCGGTGATGCCTCCACGGCTCGATTCGAATTCCGGGGTCAAGCGGCAGAGGTGGATGTCAGCGTGGTAGCCGAGGACTACGATCCTGATGCAGTTCTCCCGTGCGGCTCGGATGTCGTCGCATCCGGCACGACGGACGCTGGCGGTTCCGCTACACTGCAAGCGGCCCGCTTTGGCGGAGCCGGGCCGATCGTGTTCGACTTCCTGGTGGATGAAGAGGTCTCCAGCTTTCATCCGTGGATTGTCGTAGATACGGATGATGATGAAGACGTCGACTGCAACGTCAGCATCGCTCAGGAAGAGACGAGTCCGTACAGCTACGTTCCCATGGGTGAAGGCGAACCCCCCGCGCCTCCGGGGCCGATGATCCACTGCTGGCACGGTGACCATTCCTCCGACGTGATCGTGAGCGTCGTCTTTCCATATGATGGAGCCATCATCGTCGCGGGATATGGGGAGACAATCGAATGGACGGCTTACGCGGACCAGGTGGAGCAGATTTGCTTGAGCAACACCGAGCCGTCATCAGAGTGTAGTGGGGCGATCACCAGCGACTACAGCGCCGCCGTTGCCGCCATCGACTACGTGGAGGTGTGGTTCCACAAGAAGGCCACTGCGAATGGCGAATGGGAGTCGTGGCAGCTTATCGGCAGCCAGCCAGGCCAGAATGAAGGGCCGGACATTGACATCGGGCATTGGTACTACTTCTGGGAACCAAACCCGTCGCAGACGTACTGGTGGTGCCAGCTGAAGGTCAAGCTGTACGCACTCGACGGGCGGGTCACGGAGGCCTTGAGTGACGGCACCTTTGAGATCTTTGTCCCGCCTCCGAGCTGCCCGACGCTGCTCGGCTGGACCGGCGAATCGTACCGGCCTCTAAACTCGCTGCTCTCCCTCGGGGGACCGCCTGAGAGCACCGAGCGCCTCGATGCTCTGCATCTACCGTGGCTTCCTGACACCACCGGAGGGAACCTGCGGCTTCAAGTTGTGGAATCCGAGGCCGAGACATCCTGGGTGGATCAGGCAGCCGTCGCCGTCGTCGACCATCCCCTTGGAACGCGCCTGGCGGTCACGCAGGAAGGCCGGCCTTTCATCGCTGGAACGCCCGTTGGGGTGGACTCCGCCCTGACGGTGACAGGTGAGAGCATCGGACTCCTCCTGCGGCGAAGCGATGGTGAGGTCTTCCACGGCGCCGCGGGAGACACAATTTACGTCACGCTTCCAAATCTCGCCGGCAAGGAGGAGACGGGCGAGGAGGGCGGGATCGGCATGGACTCCTATAAGCCGCCCGAAGAAGGCAAGATGGCTCAGACAGAGGAGATAGCTGGAAACGAGCCGGGAATCAGTATCGAGATGTTCTCCGCCGCTCGGCACCGCTGGCTGCCCGTCGGGAAATGTCGGCCGCGGGATACGCAAGAGACCTCGGTGATTGACCGGGCGCGTTTCGTGGAGGGAGGGAGGCCGGCGCGGCTGTTGCGGCTGGTCTGGTCGGGGCGGGTTGATCTCGACGCGGTCTCGCTGATTCCGGCAGTGACGGGGAGCACCACGCTGACTCGTGTTGGTCCCCATGAGGCAGCTCATTCGCAGGCCGGAGACGTCGTGGGAGCACTCACTCTGGACGATGGCGCCGGTGTGCAGCTCGTACTGGGCGAAAGAGTCGATCTGCTCTTCCGACTACCGCCAGTCGTCGAGCAGAAGAAACGCGACTTCGTCTTCCTGTCTCGAGGGTGGTATCGCCCTGTGGTGAGTGCGAGCAAGAAGCCGGACCAGAGAATCCCCGCGGCGTTCTTTGCCACGCCGGCTCGACCGAATCCGACATCCGCTACGACGATCGTCGACATCGGGCTTCCGAAACCGACCGAGGTCACTCTGAGGATCTTCGACCTATCCGGCCGTGAGATACGGCGCGTCCTGACGACGCAGTTGCCTGCCGGGTATCATCAGCTGGTCTGGGACGGTCGAGATGACGGCGGCAGAGTCGCCCCTGGCGGCGTCTACTTCTACAAGCTCGTCGCCGGGCGGCACCAGAAGAGCGGTCGGGTCGTGGTTCTGCGCTGATATGGAACGACCCTGAGTCAAGGCATTGATTTTCTCCTGGTGGCCACCCTTCGGGGTGGCCACCAGCGTGCTCGGCCGGTGAGCGTGCCGAAGGAGGACGGAGCGGGCCAGGATGCGATCCACAACACGCGGGCCAACACAGCGTCCCTCAGAGGACAGCGGTCTCACCGCAGAGGTTTTTCAACTGCGCGAGGTTGGGGTTCTCTGGTCCCCAGCGAACCTCTCGGCGTTTGATTTGACGTGTCGTCGTGGGCCCCGCCATACTCGATAAGCAGCCCTTCGGCCAAGCGGACGAAGGGCGGTTCTATGGGATCGGCCGCGCCGACGTCTGCCGGAGGTGATGGGATCCCCGACTTGGAACAACATCCTGGCCAACCGAGCACTGCGTGGATCGCCCCGGAGTCGCCGTCGGGGCGACCACGCGGCTGGCAGCGTGTCGGGCTTTTCCTGCTGACGTTTCTCGGGCTGAACCTTCTCGTCGGCGTGGCGTACCTCGCTATCCGGCTGGCCGCCGAGCCGGGCCTCCTCGAGGATCCTTCATCGCTCGCGCATTTCGAAGAGAGCCATCTGGTGGCCCTGCTCCTCGTGCTCGAGCCCCTGACCGTCGGGCTGGTCATCTTCTTCCGCCGCTTCCTCGATCACGCCAGCGTCGAGAGCCTCGGTCTCGCGCGGCACACCGGCTGGGTCCGGCGGGCGGCGACGGGCGCGCTCCACGCCACACTCGTGATGGCCGTGATCTCGGCGGCGGTCTTTGCAACGGCGCCCGGGATCGCGATCACGCACGAGCCGGCCGCCTCCTTCGCGCTGCGGCTCCTCTGGTACGTGGCGCTCTTCGCGGCGGTGGGTTTCACGGAGGAATTCGTGGTGCGCGGCTACGTGCTGCGAAACCTCCTTCTGGATGTCAGCGAGAGGACGGCGGCCGTCATCTCGGCGTTGATCTTCGCGGTTCTTCATGCGGCGAACCCCGGAGTGGAACCGCTGGCCCTTCTGAACGTCTTCCTCGTCGGCGCCTATCTGGCGCTCGTGACGCTTCGCGACGGATCGCTCTGGTACCCGATCGGCTTCCACTTCACCTGGAACTTCGTGCTGGGATTCGTCCTCTCGCTTCCCGTGAGCGGTGTGCCGGTGCAGGGCACGGTCGTGATCGAGCGCGGAGGCGAACCCTCCATCTTCTCCGGGGGCCGGTTCGGTCCCGAAGGCAGCCTCGTCTGCTCGGCGGCGCTCCTCGTGCTGATCGCGTGGGTCACCCGCGCCGGCCGGAGCCGGCGCGAGAAGCCGGAGATCCTCCGATGAGAGGTGCTGCGGCGCGGGGTGCGGTGCGACGCTCGCTGGCACTTCTT
The DNA here is from genome assembly GCA_020052115.1 of Candidatus Eiseniibacteriota bacterium. Lineage (GTDB taxonomy): Bacteria > Eisenbacteria > RBG-16-71-46 > JAGVPR01 > JAGVPR01 > JAGVPR01. The sequence goes on along the minus strand of JAGVPR010000083.1, from coordinate 14 downwards.
GCCGTCGCGAGCTT
>JAGVPR010000393.1 GCA_020052115.1 Candidatus Eiseniibacteriota bacterium | reverse complement strand
TCGGCAGCTTCAGCGCCTTGAGGTGGTGTTCCAGTAGCACCGTGCTCTTCGGCTCGATCACAGCGCCACCTCCCTTGCGAGAAGGTCGCGATAGACCTCAGTCCGTGGCGGTGCGATCTCGACGGCGCGCAGCTGCGGTCTGCCAGCCAGCACGAAGGTCCCCGGCTCGGTCCGCTCGTCGGGGTAGAGGTAGAGTGCCACCACGTCAGGCGAAGGGGCGCCGGTGACCAGTGCTTTCTCGATGGCGGCGGCCACGCGGCCAATCGAGTGTTTCTCCAGCAACCGCAGCACGGTGATGTAGTCCTTGGTGCCCTGGTGCTCATGCTCACCTTCGAGACGACGGCGCAGCAGGGCGAAGCACTCCGGCAGCTGCAGAGACTGCAACGGGCGACCGTGATCCAGGGCGCCGGGCTTGCGCTCCAGCAGAGGCAGATAATGCCGGGGCTCGTAGAGTGTTTGGCCCTTGTCCCAGCAGCGCGGGTGGGAAGCGACCAGCTCGGCGTCGCGGCAGATCTCCACGCGATCCCAGGAGCCCTTGACCGTGAGCGCGTGATGGGCCCAGCAGACAGGCACCGAGTAGTCGTTGTCGTCGAAGCGGACCAATGAGAGCGAGTTCGCCCGGGTCGCCTGCTTGCGACTGGCGTCGAAAGGAGCGGCGGGAAGAGGCATGAACGCCGCCTGGTCCTCCTTCAACAGCTCGGCCTTGATCGCGCTCTGTCCCCGCAAGCGGCGCTGAAGGTCTCCCTTCACTCGCTTCCGGTTGCGTCGCGAAGACCGATAGCCGGTTCGTAAACCGTCCGTCTTGGGGTCCAAGGCGGACGAGGTTGTTAAACGTTCTCTGTCCGGGGAGAGAGTTTGGGCGTCACGGGCGTCCAAACGGCGGGTTCGGTTCGTTCACCAAGACGAATACTCATCGAACAGAGAGTCCGCAGCCCTCGCACCATGCACCGCCAAATCCTTGTGCGGCCGCGCACTATAAGGCGAAACCCCGATGGCTCTCGCCACCGGGGCTCGCGTTAACCACCGGCACGTTCTGAGTTCGTGCCGGGGGATTTTGGCTCCCCAAAACGGACGGTTTACGAACCACTCTCTACTTTCGGGGCCACCCGGACCGCTTCCGAGCTACCGGAACATGTCCTTGATCCGCCCCCAGCTCGTCGCTTTGACCGCTGACACAGTGCACGACGGATCCAGCGCTCCAATGCGACCGCAGCCGCCTGGGGCGTGCTCGGCGGCACAGGGGCTGCCGGTCGCGATCGTGAGATCACCAGCCCGCTCGTTGCAAAAGAGCGGCGGCCCAGAGATGTTGTCCGAAAGTTCGACAGTACCCAGAAGGTCATCCACGCGGGTCAACCAGAAGTCATTGCACGATGCGCTCGCACTGCCCAGCACGCCAAGTTCGACTCTCCCCTTGGCGAAGATGTTGCGCCGCAAGCTCACGCTCAGATCTCCCTGCCCGGAGTCGACAACCTGGGCGCCACAGCGCACGAAGGTGTTCTCGGCTATTACCATCACGCCAAAGGGCTCGTAACAGAACAAGGTCACCGGACCAAGGCTGTCGGGTCCCGAGACGCACCAGAACACGTTCCGCTCGACGACGAAATCCCCCTCTTCTCGTAGCGCGCCCGGAGCCGGAAAGGTGCCGGAGTAGCTGATCTCTACGCCCGTCGCAAGCGGACTCCCGCGATCTATGAAGACATTTTCACGGATCTCGGCATGGTGCCCGCGGTCGCTCACGCTGTAACGAGGCTCCACGCTTGGGCCTGCGTTCGATTCGAACGTACATCTTTCGATCAACATCGAATAGCCATCATTGCGAATGCTCATGCCGCTAGCCCCGCCGTCGCGAGGGTGGAAGGAACACTCGATGATCGATGTCTGACGACCGACGCTGTAGATATCGCTGCCGTACGCGATGCTGACGTTGCCCGAGAACTCACACCGCTCGATCGTCGTGTCCCACACGCCGACGAACAAGGCCCCACCGCCCATGCCGGCGTTGCCGGTCACGTTGTCTTGAAACACGCAATCACTCACCCGGACGGCACCATGCACAAAGTCGCCTGGCCAGAACACGGCCCCGCCTACAACACTGTAGAAGGTGCCGTCGCTCACCTCAGTCCCGCTGCCGTTTCTTAGCGTCAATCCCACCAGGGTCAAATCCTGATTCGCAGACGGGGTGTAGATGATGCTCCCCTGACGACTGGCCAATACCCGGCTGCCATCTAGAATCGTCGCCGCAGCCCCAGCCGTCCCGATGAAGGTGAGCGACTTTCCCTCGACCAGGATGTGCTCGTAGTAGGTGCCGGGATCGATGAGGATCGTGTCGCCGGAGGCTGCCTGGGCCGCCACCGCTCCCACACGATCCTCCGGCTGCGCTGGATCGTAGGTCACATGCCAAGTCGCAGCACCGGACATCGATGGAACTATCGCAACAAGCATCATGCTGCAGACCACCCGCCCCGCGCCCGAGATCCGCGCCTTGACCATCTCTCGTCCCTCCACGACCCGATGCGCTCTCCCTCCATCGAGCGCCTCTGGAGCTACTCGGGCGTGCCGTTGGGCCCAAACGGAGTTTTCGCGGAGTACGGGGATCCCCTTGGGGCGCGGTCAAGGCCCGGTGCACGCCGCCGCGCGCAGATGGTGCTGCGCGTAGATCTGGAAGTCCACCGTGTTAACGAGGCCGTCCGCGTTGTAGTCGTGGCAGGTGCTGTACTGGCCCGCACCGCCCAGGTGCGCGATCGCATACTTCTGGAGGTCGGCCGTGTTTACCGCGCCGTCGCAGATCGCTCCGCCGGGGCCGCTGTTGTCCATGCTCGCGATGCTGCTGTACGTGCGGTACTGCACGGCCTCATCGGGGTATGCCGTCATCCCGACCTTCATCATGACGCTCCCGGCCTGGTTCCAGCAGCCGCCCGCGCTGATCTGGAAATACGCGAGGCCATCGGCGCCGGTGATGTTCCAGAAGTACCGCCGGCCGTCGGGGAGAACCGACGAGGGTTGATACTGGTGCGCGCACCAGCACAGGGCGCTTGTCGCAGCCTGAGAGAAGACGACGAAGACATACTTACCAGGGGCTGGATCGCCCGATATGTTCCTCACCAGGAGTTTCCAGCTCGCTCGCGGCTGCGGCGGCGGGCCGTTGTCCGGGACGACGACGAAGCGAACCGGCTCGGTGATCGTGGTCTGGTCGTTGAACTCAAGGCGGGCCACGAAACATTCCGCCGGATCACACTGGCCGAGAACCGCACTCGGAGCGAGGAACAAGAACGCGCAGAGGAACAGCACGGCACGTTTCATCGAGCACCTCCCCTTGAAACCCCTCCGGCAAAGAGCGGGCCCCTGGCAAAGGCGGAGTCTGGATGCGTAGAATTATAAGCAATGGCATGTCTGACGACAAGCCGGAGTGGAGAACCTCGCCGGCGACCCGGTTTGCGCGCCTTCACGCAAGACGCGCCGCCAGCGATGTTACGCACATTCGAGAACGGGAACGTCGGGGCGGTCACTCGGCGAATTCGGGCCGAGCGGGTCGTGCGCGCGGCGCCCCGGGCGGGGCGGCCAGATCGGAAGAG
>JAGVPR010000364.1 GCA_020052115.1 Candidatus Eiseniibacteriota bacterium | reverse complement strand
GACCCGGCAGGCGACGCCGTGGCGCCGCAGCGCACCCGCGAGCGCGGTCGGCCCGCCGGGAGCCTCGCTGATCTTCGCTACGGGTGGGTGGATGAGAAGAATCACTGCCTCTCCGCGACTGCGCCGGCCTCCGCTGTGATGAAGAGACAGGCGAACAGGCGCATTGTGTGTCCTCCTCGCCGAAACGGGTGCCCAGAATCATAGCAGGTTCTGGGGAGCCGGCTGTCCGTCCCGAAAGGTCGAATTGCCTCGGAACTCTTCTTGTTGACATACGTAGCGCCACTATGTATAGTGGCGCCAGGTATGGACATCAACAAGGACCTCGTTGCCGCCTCGGCCACGCCCCTCGTGCTGGCGATCCTCGCAGGGCGTGACAGCTACGGCTACGCCATCTTGAAGCGGGTGAGCGAGCTCTCGGGCGGGCGCCTGGAGTGGAGCGACGGCATGCTCTATCCGGTGCTGCACAGGCTCGAACGGCTCGGTTACATCGCCGGAAAGTGGCAGAAGTCGGAGAGCGGGCGGAAGCGCAAGTACTACCGGATCACGCCGCGGGGAAAGGTGCAACTGGCCGCGGAGCGCGGGCAGTGGCAGGCCGTCGACGCTGCGCTGCGAAACGTGTGGTTGCTCCTGGCCGTGCGGGCGGCTCCCGATCCCTCGCTACAAGGACGCTGATCGAATGACCGCAGACACTGAACTGCTCGAACGCCAGATCGCGGAATGGCGATCGTTCGTCGGCAGCGGCAAGGCCATCGCGGACTCCGACGTGGAGGAGCTCGAAGGACATCTCCGGGATCAGATCGAGGCGCTCACCGCAGCCGGCCTGGCGGCCGACGAAGCGTTTCTGATCGCCGTGAAGCGGATCGGCAGCCTGAATGCGCTGTCCCGCGAGTTCGCCCGGGAGCACTCCGACCGTCTGTGGCGGCAGCTCGTGCTCGGGTCCGGCGGCTCCGGCGAGAAACCGCTGCGGAAAGAACCGATCGTCGTCGTGGCTCTCGCCGTGGCGGCCGCCGCGGCGATCAAGATCCCCGAGCTCTTCGGCATCCGCTTCGCGGGGGATGCGCAGGACTTCTACGCGCGCAACCTCGGCTTCTTCGTCCTCCCGTTTCTGACGGCGTATCTGGCCTGGAAGCGGGACCTGGGCGCCGCGGGGTTCGTCCGGTTGCTCATCCCCTTCGCCGCGGCCGCCGCGGTGGTGAACCTCTATCCGTTCCGGCCCCAGGGCCACACCTTTGTGCTGGCCGCGATCCATCTCCCCATCGCTCTCTGGCTGGTGGTGGGCCTTGCTTATGTGGTCTTCCGCTGGCGTGACTCGGACGAGCGGATGAACTTCGTTCGATTCTCGGGCGAGCTGTTCATCTACTACGTCTTGATCGCTCTCGGCGGCGGCGTCCTGTCGCTCTTCACGATGGCCATGTTCGAGGCGATCGGTCTGCGAGCTGAGACGTTCATCACGCAGTGGCTCTTGTCCTGCGGGGCCATGGGCGCCGTGATCGTCGGATCCTGGCTCGTGGAAGCAAAGCAGGGCGTGATCGAGAACATGGCGCCGGTGCTCACCCGGCTCTTCACACCGCTCTTCACGCTCGTTCTCGTGGTGTTCCTGGCGACGATGATCTGGACGAGCCGCGGGATCGACGTCCAGCGGGAGGTCCTGATCGGCTTCGATCTGCTGCTTGCCGTTGTTCTCGGGCTCCTGCTCTACGCTGTCTCCGCCCGGGATCCGCTGTCTCCGCCCGGCGCCTTCGATTTCCTCCATCTCATCCTCGTCGTGAGCGCGCTCGTCGTCGACGTGGTCGCCCTGGCCGCCATCGCCGCTCGGATCTCCGATTTCGGCTTCACTCCGAATCGCACGGCGGCGCTCGGCGAGAACCTGATCCTCCTCGTCAATCTCTCATGGTCGGCCTGGCTCTACGCGCGCTTCGTGCGCGGCCGGGCGCCGTTCAGCGCTCTCGAGCGGTGGCAGACATCCTATCTTCCCGTCTATTCCCTCTGGGCCGCCATCGTGGTGGTGGTGTTTCCCCTGATCTTCAGCTTTGCCTGAGGGTGTCCGTCCCGAAAACTCGAATTTGCTCACTGTCCGTCCCGAAAACTCAAACTCGTGCTTGTTGCGACGAATCACCTCCACCGAGGCGCCCCGTCGGCTGTTGAGGCACAAGGGTGAAACGACCAGCCGACGGCGTCTGAAGACGTGAGGCTGCCAACTGCGGTGTGGAGCCTCATATTGGCGGTGGGCTGGATTCGGCGTAACGGGAATGGCAGCAACCCGGAAGGAATTCTCGGGATAGACATCTGGCGGCGTGCGGAAGAAACGCAATGCCCCGGGAGCTGACACCCCCGGGGCATCGACCTTCACTCAAGTGGCTCGCTCAACGCGGGACCGAGTGCTCCCGGTCGACCGAGCGGTCGAGCGACGCGTTAGGCCTTGCGGACGCTGCTGGCCTGAAGGCCCTTCGGGCCCTTGGTCACCTCGAACTCCACCCGGTCGCCTTCAGCCAGCGAGCGGAAGCCTTCCGCGGTGATGGCAGTGTGGTGGACGAACACGTCCTCGCCACCGTCCTGGGTGATGAATCCGAAGCCCTTCGCGTCGTTGAACCACTTGACAACTCCCTGACTCATTGTCGCTCCTACTGTGATTCTACACAGGGGCTGCTTACCCCCACCTCAACCCGGCACGCTGCCGGGCAAGAAGAAAGGGCCGCCGGTGACAAGCTCCGACAGCCCAGTGTTTGCTTCTGCGCGAAACTCAGCTTGACCTGATCGTACAAGTCCTCCGCTACGCTGTCAACACCTCATTTCTCGGCCCGCTTCTCCGGCCTGCGCTCGCTCGGCCACGGCATTTCCGGGCAAGAATCATCGCAATCTGTCGGTCCCAAGAACGCGAATCGCCTCGATCAGACGTGAATCGGGTTGGCGGCAACTGGGAGTCGGAGCGTCGCCCGCGACGCGATGGTAGTGATGATGCAGGCCGCCGAGATCCTCGCTCTCGATCACGTGGCCGGGATCTGAAGATGTCGGGCAGACAGACAGCCAGGATTCGTAGAAGTGTTGGCATCCGGGGATGCCTACACCCTCGGAGCACAGAGCCACAGGATCGCATGAGCCGCGGCGAGAGCGGGGAGACACGAGCCTCTGGAACTCACGAAATCAATGACGCTCGCGGTTTTCGGGATGGACACTCGGTCGCCATCCGCTCTTTGGATTCAGACTATTTACTCTTGCATGCGCCTTGGGGCCCATCCTATACTCGCCTCCATCGGTGGAATCGACCCGCTCCATCCACCGCGGAGGGGGCATGAGTCCGCACTCTCATGGCTGGCAGATGACCGATATCCGCCCCGGATATCTCGTCCTGGAAGGCTGCTTCGAGTGCGGCGCCCGCACGTCCTTCTTCACGCCCGAGCCGGTCCGACCCATCGACGAGTACCGCGAGGGGCAGCACTTCTGGATCTACCAGGGCAGCTTTCAGGCGGTGAAGTTCCACCTCGAGTGCTCCTCCTGCGGCGCGCGCGTGGATCTCGATGACATGACGGCGCTCATGCTGTCCACATGCCAAGATGCCCGGTGCGCCGTCGCGCAGCTCAACGCGCGGCAGGGCGGGGGCTCGACCGTCTACGTGGCCCTCTGTGCCGACAGCCGTCACGCATCGGGCCATTGCGTGAGCCCCGAGGGGATCGACGCCCTCAACGAGTACTTCAACCAGGACAACGAAGATCCCGGGCGAAAGGTCACCGTCGTTCCCTGCAAGCTGTGCAACGACGTCGACACGTGCGCCGGGATCATCATCGCCGACGCCGGACTGACGGAAATCTACTGAAGACGCGCGTCGTGAGGTTTCAGGCGGGAGGGAGAGACAGATGAAGGTCTCCGAGATCGTCGAGAAGGCTCACCTCAAGCCGATCAACGACTTCAAGGACAAAGAGGTCGCCCGGGTCTACATCTCGGACATGGTCTCGGACATCATCACAGGCGCGAAGCCGAACAGCGTGCTCGTGACGCTTCAGACGCACAAGAGCCTCATCGCGGCGGCCAATCTCGCGAACGTCGCCATGATCGTGATCGTCAAGGGGAGGCAGCCGGCGGACGACGTCGTGGAACTCGCGACGAAAGTCGGCATCGGCGTTTTCACGAGCGAGATGGACACCTGGGGCTTCGCCAAGAGACTCGTTGAACTCGGGTTCTAGCGCGACCGCACGCGCTGAGCAATCAGGGCACGGTCGCGCCTCGTCCGCATCGGGGGACCAACGGCGATGTCGCTGGCCGCGCTCCGCGCCGATTTCGAGGGGTTCGAGGGAACGCCCGCCGACCTGATCCCAGTGCTGCAGCGGATTCAGGTCCTCCACGGTTTCATCTCGAAGGATTCCGTACACCTCATCTCCCGCTGGCTCAAGATCTCCGAGAACGAGATCTACGGGGTCGCGACCTTCTTCGCCCAATTCCGTTTCAAGAGGCCCGGGGATCACGTCATCAAGGTCTGTCTTGGGACGGCGTGCCACGTGAGGGGCGGCGAGCAGATACTCGACGTGTTCCGCCGGCGCCTGGGCATTCAACCGGGGGAGGCGACGCCGGACGGGATGTACCAGCTCGAGCGGGTGGCGTGCCTGGGGTGCTGCGCCCTGGCGCCCGTTCTCTCGCTGGACGACAAGGTCCACGGCCAGACGTCCGTCTTGCAGGTCCGAGACCTGTTGGGAGGCCGGGAACCGAGTGAAGACTCTTGACGCGCGAAGGAAACGGTCATTGAGGGAATGGGAGCGGCTGCGGAACAGCAGCCATCCCGTGATCTATGTCGGCGCAGCTTCCTGCGGCCTGGCCGCCGGGGCGGACGAGGTCATCGAGGCGATCGAGCGCTACCTGTCCGCCGGCAAGCGCCGAGCGGACATCATCCGGGTCGGATGCATCGGTCCGTGCTACCTCGAGCCGCTCGTGGATGTGCAGATGCCCGGCATGCCGCGGATCAGCTACTCCAACCTCTCACCGGCGCGGGTCACCGACCTCCTCGAGTCATTCTTCGACAAGAACGAGGTGTTCCAGCGCCGCCTCGTGGGCCATTTCGGCGACAGCGGATTCGATGGAATCCCACGGTTCTTCGACCACCCGATGCTCGCTCGCCAGGTGCGCATCGTGCTTCGCAACTGCGGGATCGTCGACCCGGAGAACGCCGACCACTATCTCGCCCGGGGTGGCTATGCCGCTCTCGAGTCGTGCCTCTCCCTGTCCTGGAGGCAAGTGCTCGACGTCGTGAAGGACTCCGGCCTGCGGGGCCGGGGCGGCGCTGGGTTTCCGACGTGGCGCAAGTGGCTCATCTGCCGCGAGACCGAGAGCGACAAGCGGTTCCTGATCTGCAACGCCGACGAGGGAGATCCGGGCGCGTTCATGAACCGCTCCCTGATCGAGGGGGACCCGCACGCGGTGCTCGAAGGGATGCTCATCGCCGGCTACACCATCGGGGCGAGCGCGGGTTACGTGTACATCAGGGCGGAATACCCCCTCGCCATCCGGCGCCTGCGGACCGCGATCGCGCAGATGCGCGAGATGGGTCTGCTGGGCGACCGGATCCTCGGCAGTGATTTCAGCTTCGACATCAAGCTCAAAGAGGGAGCGGGAGCCTTCGTGTGCGGCGAGGAGACCGCCTTGATCGCGAGCATCGAGGGAAAGCGCGGCATGCCCCGCACACGCCCCCCTTTCCCGGCCGTCGAAGGACTGTGGGGCAAACCGACCATCATCAACAACGTAGAGACCCTCGGAGCGCTTCCCAACATCGTGCGAAACGGCCCGGGCTGGTTTTCGCAATACGGCACGGAGTCCTCGAAGGGGACGAAGACGTTCAGCCTCGTTGGAAGGGTGCGGCGGACGGGGCTCATCGAGGTGCCGCTGGGCACGTCCCTGCGAACGGTCATCGACGACGTGGGCGGGGGCGTCATCAAGGGCTTCAAGGCCGTCCAGACCGGCGGCCCCTCCGGCGGCTGTCTGGGAGAGGAATTTCTCGACTCGCCGATCGACTACGACGCACTGGCGGCGGCCGGATCGATCATGGGGTCGGGCGGCCTCATCGTTCTCGACAGGAACACATGCATCATCGACACCGCGAAGTACTTCCTCAACTTCACGCAGGCCGAATCCTGCGGCAAGTGCGTTCCGTGCCGCGTCGGAACGCGACACCTCGTGGACATCCTGGAGAGGATCTCTCGCGGACAGGGCGAGATCTCCGATTTGGACAAGCTCGAGCGGCTGGCCCGCACCATCAAGGGTGGAGCCCTGTGCGGCCTCGGGCAGACCGCTCCAAACCCGGTGCTGACGGCGCTCAAGTATTTCCGCACCGAGTTCCTCGCCCACATCGTGGAGAAGCGCTGTCCCGCCGCGGTCTGCAGGGATCTCGTCGTCTACAGGATCATCAAGGACAAGTGCACGGGATGCCAGCGCTGCGTGCAGGTCTGTCCGACGGAGGCGATCTCGGGTCCGAGGTCGGAACCACACAATCTCGACATGACGAAGTGCATCAAGTGCCGGTCGTGCTACGAGATCTGCCGGTTTGACGCCATCGCCGGCGACGCCATCGTCATCGAGTCCGGGGTCTGACATGAGCCCGAAACCGATTCGCGCCAAGAACGCGCGGACGATCGCGATCCAGCTCGATCACCGCGCGGCTTCCTGTCCGGAGGGCGTCACCGTCCTCAGAGCGGCGGAGCTGAACGGCGTCTTCATTCCGTCGCTCTGCTCCCACAAGGATCTCTCCCCCTTCGGGGGATGCCGCCTCTGCATGGTCGAGATTGACGGGATGCGCGGCTATCCCCTGGCCTGCAGCACCGTGGTTCAGGACGGCATGAGCGTGCTCACGGAAACGACGGCGATCCGCGAGATGAGAAGAGATATTCTCGAGCTCATGCTGAGCGAACACCCGTCGAGCTGTCTCATCTGCACCGAACAGGCGGAATGCAGGGAGAACCAGTACACCATACGGAAATCCGGCGTGAGCACGGGCTGCAGAACCTGCCCCAAGGACGGCCAGTGTGAACTCCAGAGTCTCGTGGAGAAGCTCGGCGTGAGCGAGATCCGCCATCCGGTCTACTACCGCGGGTACGAGGCCGAGCACGACGATCCGTTCTTCGACAGGGACTACAACCTGTGCATCCTGTGCGGCCGCTGCGTCCGCATGTGCCAGGAGGTGCGGGGAGCGTCCGTGCTAGCCTTCATGAACCGGGGACCGAAGACACAGATCGGCCCCGCGTTTGGCAGAAGCCACGTGGAAGCAGGGTGCGAATTCTGCGGCGCCTGCGTGTCGGTCTGCCCCACGGGCGCGCTCGTGGACAAGGCATCGAAGTGGGACGGCAAGCCGGACGGCGCCGAGATCTCGACGTGCCCGTTCTGCGCGCTCGGTTGCCAGGTCGAGCTCCACCACAAGAACGGACGCCTGTCCAAGGTGCACCCGCACCTCGACCACGAGATCAACGATGGGCAGCTGTGCGTCCGGGGACGGTTCTGCCTGCCAGAGACGACCCATCACCACGAGCGAGCTAGGAAGCCGGTGCTCAAGCGCGGCCGGTACTTCCGCGAGGTCGATTGGCCCGAGGCGCTCGAGGACGTCGCGTCGCGCCTGCGGGGGCTCGAGGCCGGCGACTTCCTGATGCTCATCTCACCGGACCTCACGAACGAGAGCCTGTACACGGCGCAGAAGTTCGTCCGCTCCGTCCTACGAACGAACAGCATCGATTCCACCGCCCGTTGGGCCCTCCCCGGCGGGACGGGCGTGTGGAGCCGGCTCTTCTCGCTGCCGATTTCGATCGAGGCGCTGGCTCACGCCGACGCGATCATCGCCGTCGGGCTCGATTCCCGTTTCTACTTCTCCGTGGCGGGCGTCCAGATCCGCCGGGCCTTGCGGGAGGGGGCCGTTCTCGTCACGATCGACTCCCGCGACTCCAACCTCGCCCGCGTCGCCGACCACTGGTTGAGATCCGCACCGGGGATGGAGGGGCGGGTGCTGCGCGCCATGGTGGAACGTCTGTTCAGTGGAGACGCCGGCGCCGCGCCGCACGCCGCCGCCGGGTGCGGCATCGAGGAGGTGTCCCTCGCGAAGGCTGTGCGATCGATCGCCTCTTGCCGGAGCCTCGCCGTGGTCGTCTCGCCTTCCGCGTTCGCCGTCGACCCCGGCGGCGAGCTGGCCGAGGCGCTCTTCCGTCTCGAGGGGCGGGAGCAGACGACGTTCCTGCCTCTGATGCACGGGACCAACACGCGGGGCGCGCTCGAGCTTGGCGCCCTCGGCGAGCTGTTGCCGGGCTTCGAGAAGGCGGATGACGCGGCGCGCGTCTCTCTCGCCGACGTTCTCGAAGGCCGCGCCCGACCCAAGGTCCTCTACCTCGTCGGCGAGGCTCCGTTCTTCGAACGACCGCCGTGTGAGTACGTCATCGCGCAGGACATCTACCTTCCGCCCTTCGAGGTGGACGCCTTCCTCCCGGCCGCGAGCTTCGTGGAGGCGGAGGGCACGCTGACAAACGTCGAGGGCCGCGTGCAGAGATCGGCGGCGGTCGAACACCTGCCGGACGGCGCGCGCACGGGGCGCGTTCGTCCCGATTGGATGATCTTCTCGATGCTGGCGGAGACCTTGTCGGCGGACGGATTGCACTTCGCGAATGCGGGCGAGGTCCTCTGCGAGATCTCGCGGCGCGTCGCCGGGTTTCCCGCATCCGGGGACCGGCGGCCGCGCCGGACCTCGCCGACGGTGGACATCCTGCCGCGAGGAGCAGGTGCGCATCCTCCGGCGGACAGCGCGCGGCGATTGATCGCCGAACCCGGCGGATTCCGGCACCGGGGGATCGACTTGAGTCACGTGGTCGAGGGGCTCTCGGAACTGCGGTTGGAGGAGGGACTCAGGCTGCATCCGGACGATCTCGAAGAACTCGGCGTCAAGGACGGTGATCGGATCGTTGTCCACGTCGACGGAATGAACGTGACGGGCACCGCGAGGGCTGATGCAGACTGCGCTCCGCGCTCGGTGACTGTCCATCGTCCGCATGCCTATGGCGGCCTCGCGCACCGTCAGGGGCTGCAATGTCTCTATCGCTTCGATGGCCGTCTCCTGAATGTGACCGTCAGCGGTCATCGAAACTCGTGAGAGGGGTGCGCCCGAGCGCCACCCGATTGAACAAGCACTGAATCGTGAGGCCCGGATATGTACCGCGTCGTCGTCCGCCGGATGATCGTCCCGAACATCCATGAACTCACCGTGGCCGCGCCCGAGGTCACAAACGCCGCGCGGCCGGGGAACTTCGTCATCCTGAGGCCTGACGAGGCGGGCGAGCGGGTCCCGCTGACGATCGCCGATTGGGATGCCGCAGCCGGGACGGTGACGTCCGTGTTCCTGCAGGTCGGCGCCTCGACCTCGAAGCTCGCGAGGCTCAAGCCGGACGATGTGATCCCGACTTACGCCGGACCCCTCGGCAACGACACCGAGATCGCCCACTTCGGCACGGTGCTCTGCATCGCCGGGTGTTACGGCATAGGGAGCATCTACCCGGTGGCACGCTCGCTTCAGGAAGCCGGGAACACGGTCTATGTTCTGATCGAAGCCCGGAGCCGATATCTTCTCTACTGGCAGGACAAGCTTCGGGGCGTATGCACTCGGGTCATCGAGATCACGCGGGACGGCTCGGCCGGCTACAAGGGGCACATCACGCGCCTACCGGAGATACTTATCCTCGAGAAGATCAAGCCCGACCGCATCATCGTCAACGGATGCACCTTCCTGATGATGAAGGCCTCCGAGGTGACCCGGCCGCTCGGGATCAAGACGATCGTCAACATGAACCCGATCATGATCGACGGTACCGGTATGTGCGGAGTCTGCCGCCTGACCGTGGGCGGCAAGATGAAGTTCGCGTGCGTGGACGGGCCCGACTTCGACGGACACGAAGTGGATTGGGTGGAGTTCCTGAAGAGAAGACAGACGTACAACCCCGAAGAGGTCCAGCCGCTGCGCCGGAGCGGTTGCGCCTCTCACTACTGAGTCCGGGGGCTGCGGATGCCCGTGAAGATCGATCCCAAGAAGCGGCCGATGCCGAAGCAGGAGCCCTACGAACGGGTCAGGAACTTTGACGAGGTGGCTCTCGGCTACACCCCCGAGCTGGCGCGGGAGGAGGCGACCCGGTGCCTCGTCTGCAAGAACCCCCGGTGTGTCGAGGGCTGCCCAGTCGGGATCGACATTCCCGGATTCATCCAGTCCATCGTCGAGGGGGACTTTGGCGCCGGGATTCGGAGGATCAAGGAGAAGAACGCCCTGCCGGCGGTGTGCGGCCGTGTCTGCCCGCAGGAGGAGCAGTGCGAAAAGGTCTGCGTGCTCGGGAAGAAACACGAACCGGTGGCGATCGGCCGGCTCGAGCGCTTCCTCGCGGATTATGAGGCTGCCAGCGGCACCATCGAAAGGCCCGACGTCGCCCAGCCCAATGGGCGACGGGTGGCCATCGTCGGATCGGGCCCCGCGGGAATCACGGTGGCCAACGATCTCGCGTTGCAGGGCTACGACGTGACCATCTTCGAGGCCCTCCACGAGGCAGGAGGCGTGCTCACGTACGGGATCCCCGAATTCCGCCTCCCGAAGGCGATCGTCCGCCGCGAGGTGGAGTACGTGAAGGGCCTCGGCGTGAAGCTTCATCTCGACTTCATCGTTGGAAAGACGCGAACGGTGGACCGGCTTCTCGAGGAGTTCGATGCGATGTTCATCGGGGCCGGCGCGGGGCTGCCGTGGTTCATGGAGATCCCGGGGGAGAATCTGAACGGAGTGTACTCGGCCAACGAGTATCTGACCCGGTGCAATCTGATGAAGGGTTTTCGCTTCCCTGCGTGCGACACGCCGCTCAAGCGGGCGTCTCGCATGGCGGTTTTCGGCGGCGGGAACGTCGCGATGGACGCCGCCCGCACGGCCCTCAGGCTCGGTGCCGACGAGGTCCACATCGTCTACCGCCGCGGTCGAGACGAGATGCCGGCGAGGATCGAGGAGATCGAGAACGCCGAGGAGGAGGGCATCATCTTCGAACTCCTGACCCTCCCCCTCAGACTTCTCGGCAACGAGCACGGATGGCTCACCGAGATCGAATGCCAGAGGATGGCGCTGGGAGAGCCGGATGGTTCCGGTCGTCCCCGGCCGGTGCCGATCGAGGGATCGGAGTTCAGAATGGAGGCCGACGCCGCGGTCTGCGCCATCGGGAACAGCCCGAATCCGCTCATTCCGATGACGACTCCGCGCTTGAACGTCGGCAAGAAGGGCAACATCGAGGCGGACCCGGAGACAGGTCAGACCTCACGAGAGAGGGTCTGGGCCGGAGGGGACGTCGTCACCGGGGCCGCGACCGTTATCAGCGCCATGGGGGCCGGCCGGAAAGCCGCACGCTCGATTCACGAAACACTGGGCGCATGAGGGAGCTGGTGCAGGTGCAGCGGGCTCGCCGCGCACGGGCGAAGTCCCCTCGTGCACGAGCCACAAGGAGCCGGAGTCATGACCCTGACAGCGATCCGGGACCACCTTCAGTGCGAGGTTCTTTGGGGCACGGAGATTCTCGACGCCGAGATCGAGGCCGTCGCGGCATCCGATGCGATGAGTGCGGTTCTTGCGGCGTCCTGCCGGCACGCCCTGTTGGTGACCGGGCTTGCGAATATCCAGTCGGTGCGAACCGCGCACATGGCGGATCTCAGGGCTGTCCTCTATGTCCGGGGTGTCCGACCCAACGAGAAGGCGATCGAGCTCGCTCGTCAGCGGGGAATTGCTCTCCTCGCGACGAAGCTCGGGATGTTCGAATGTTGCGCGCTCCTTCACGATCACCACGTCGGAGGTGTCACGTAGCATGGCCGAAGTGCTACTGCAGAGGAAGTTCCAGGTCCGAGGCCTCGATTTCGACAAGGCCGGGGACACCTCCGCCGAAGTGAAGGCGATCCTCACCGACGTCGGGCTGGATCCGGACGTCGTGCTCCGTGCAGGAGTCATCAGTTTTGAAGCGGAGATGAACGTCGTCATGTACGCCGTCCGCGCGACACTGATCCTCACGCTCACGGAGGAAGCGCTCTCCATCGTGGTGGATGACGAGGGCCCCGGGATTCCCGACATCGAAATGGCCATGCAGGAGGGGTACTCGACCGCTTCCGACGAGATGCGGGAGATGGGTTTCGGATATGGCATGGGGCTGCCCAACATCAAGAAGAACTCGGACGAGTTCGTGCTGGAATCCCAGATCGGCAGGGGGACGAGGCTCTGCTCGATGATAGAGCTGGACTCACGATGATCGACCGCACTCATGGCTTTCGGATCGAGCACGGCGATTGCCGTGGCTGCCTCTCGTGCATGCGCATCTGCCCGACTCGCGCGATCCGCGTGAGAGCCGGGAAAGCCGAGTACACTCCGGATCGGTGCATCGACTGCGGGATCTGCCTCTCCGCGTGCCCGTCGAATGCGATCGTTGCCACAACGTGGTCCATGACGGATCCGAGCCGGTACAAGTTCAAGGTCGCGGTGCCCTCGCCCGTCTTGTTCGGTCAGTTCCCGGCCGGGATCGCCCCGTCCCACATCGTGGACGGCCTGCTGACGCTCGGCTTCGACGCCGTCTGGGACTACGGAGTCGAGACCGGCCTCATCTGCGGTGCGATCAAGGACTACGTGAAGGGATGGAAAGGACCGTTTCCGCTCATTTCGATCGACTGCCCGGTGGTCGTGCGGCTGGTGCAGGTGGCCTACCCCCGCATGGTGGACCAACTCGTCGGCGTTCAGCCTCCCCGCGAGATCGCCGGCCGGGAGGTCAAGCGCAGGTACTCGAGAGAACTCGGACTTTCGATCGACGAGATCGCCGCGATCTACATCACACCGTGCCAGGCCAAGACCATCTCCATCCTCGAGCCGGCCGAAGAGGCGGAGAGCAATCTCGACGGCGCCATGGGCATCACGGAGGTCTACAACACCATCGTGGCGCGTGCCAATCTCCCTGGAGCCGAGCCGGGATTCGCAGCGCGGACGCCGAGCGTTCGGAACTCGTCGTTCTTGCGGTGGTCGCTCGGAGACGGATTGAGTCGAATCCTCTCGGGCCACCGCTACCTGCACGTGACAGGCCTCTCCAACGTCACCCAGGTCTTCGACGACATTGAGAAAGGCCGGCTGCGAAACGTGGAGTTCATCGAGGCCCATAGCTGCTGGAGCGGCTGCACGGGCGGAAACCTGACGGTCGCCAACGTCTACGTCACGTTGAGCAAGCTCACGTCTCTGATCAACGCGCTCCCGGAGATGGATCCCGAAACCCGCAGGGAAGTCGAGAGGCGTTATCCGAGCGAGAGCTTCGCCCTCGAACGTCCCATCCGGCCGAGGCCCGTCAGGGGCTCGGGGACCACCCTGCGCGAAAGGGTCGAGATGATCCATCGGGCGGAGGCCATTCTCGAACGCCTTCCCGGACTCAACTGCGGGCTTTGCGGTGCACCGACGTGCCGAGAGTTGGCGAAGGACGTCGGGATGGGCGACGCCTCGCAGAAGGATTGCGTTTTCTACTCGAAGGACCGCCTCAAGAAGCTCCGGGAGATGCATCTGCGGCCGGCCGAGTAGGAACGTACTCCGCGAAAACCCCATTCCAGCCCGGGAGCCCGCCCGGGCAGACCGTTCGGGGTACGGATCCGGGATGCTGTGGATCGCCAGTGAGGGGCGCGCCCCATTGTAGTAGCGGACATGCTCCGAGACGACACGGTAGATGTGGTCGGCGCTGAGGAAGACGAAGTGGTCGAGCGCTTCTTCTCGCAACGTTCTGATGAATCGCTCGACGTGCGGCGATGCGTTCGGAGCGCCGTAGGGGATGGGGATGCCCCCATGCGGTCGCCTCGCGAGCTGCTGCCTGACACAGGGAAGCGAGGGATTCGTCGTCACGTTGGCGTGGACGATCCGGCGTGAACCGACCTGCATGATGACGAAGACGTAAGCGACGGCTAAGAAGGCGGTGTACTGCGTCAGGAAGTCGCAGGCCCAGACCTCCTTGGCGTGATTGCGAACGAAGGTGCGCGAGGTCTGTTCCCCACGAGGCGCGCCACGGCGCGGAACCATGTAGCGGCGAATCGTGCTCCCCGAGTGCTTGATGCCGAACTTGGCGGCGAGTTCTTCGGCGATCCTGTCCTCGCCCCACTCGGTGTGGTCGCGGGAGATGCGCTGGATGGAACTGATGTGCTCACGAGGAATGCAGGGCCGCGTTCTCGAGGGCGAGGGTCGTGCGCGATCGCAGCGTCGCACGCAAGAAGCGGAGCAGAGCCGATAGGAATGTTCCCACAAGGTCGGCGGGCGTATCATGGATCGGTGGCCGATCCGCTCGGCTGGGGGGTTACCGGGTCTTCGCGGAGTACGAGATCCGCATAGCGGGATTACGGGGTTTTCGCGGAACGCGCTCGGCGGCGCATGCTGCCGGGGTGTCGGTGATTTCGAGTTTTCAAGATAGGAGGGTGCCAAACTGGCGAGGCGAACCAACTACAGCGCCGGGAAGCGACAGAAAGAGATGAACCGGGCGAAGAATAAGCAGCAGAAGCTCGAGGAGAAGCGGGCGAGGAAGGCTGTCGTGGTCGCCGGAACGATCGAGTCGGGCGAGGCGACCGGATCGGAGGAGTCGGCGGACGGTGCCGACACCAAGGTGCGGCCCGCCGAGTCCGGGGGCGAAACGGATCCGTAGGCTCGACTGCGCATCCCGAAAGGTCATATCGCTTCACTCGGCGGCCCGTCCATCTGTCCGTTCCGAAATGTCGAATTGCCTCGCTCAGACTTGAGTCGGACCGGCGGGGCCCGGCAACGAGAGCATTGCGGGACGGTCAAACAGGGGCGCGGCCAAGGTCGAGGGATGCCGGCGCCTCGCTTCCTGGATTCTGGAGTGGAGATCGGAAGTACTTCTGCTGCAAGGGTGGGGCGAAGGAGCGGAGGCAGCGACCGCTTCAAGTCGCGATGCGCTCGTAGTGATGGTGGAGCCCGCCGAGATCTTGGTGCTCAACGGCGCGGCCGCGATCGGCGGTGTGGACCTGGCGAGGTTCCGGGCAGTTCATGTCGAGCGACAGATGTGTCTGCCATCGATGGTAGTAGCGGAAGTAGTCCTTGAGGAATCGCTTCCGGTGACTCTCGTTGAGAACGATCACGTGATCGAGACAATCTCTCCGGATCGTGCCGACGAGCCTCTCAACGTAAGGGCTCTGCCAGGGTGACCGTGGGGCGATGAGCGCCTCCTCGAATCCCATGTTCGCGGAACTTCCGTCGTCGCCAGGCGATCACAGTCTCAGGTTTGACCATCATCAAGGCGCCGCGCCAGCCGGCCCACACACGAGAAAGCCACGACCAGAGGATCCGATCGGCCGGCCGGATCCATGGTCGCGCCGCTCTCCTCTGATAGACCGCAAGCTGGTGCCACAGCGCTAGGATCTCCACCTGCATCGAAGGACGCGACCTGACGAGATCTCGGAGGGAACCGTTCAGGATTCGCAGGAATGTAGGCATCCGGACAACCTACACCGCTGTTCGGCTGAGCATCATGCCGTCCCAGAAGCGGCGCGAGCGGGCAGAGCCGGGTTCTGAGGAACTCCTGCTGGCAAACGGGATTGCAGTTTTCGGGACGGACAGGTGCGGCGGACGTCATCTCCATGATCGGGACTCTGGAGATTGCCCCAGGCCTGGAGAGTGGGAGGATCACCGTTCCCGTCTGTCCCGATGGGACGTTCGAGGCCAATGAGACCTTTCGCGTCCGCCTCTCGGGTGAGGTGAACGTGGCGTTCGGGGATGCACTGGCGAACGGGGCCATCCTGAACGACGATCCGCCGGACGTGTCGATCGCCGGCAGGCTCTTCACCGAGGGGGATCCGCCCAGCCCCGGCAGCCAGTTCTCGGGCGGCGTGATCCCCCCGGAGTTCCTGGACAACTCATCCCCGAAGAAGCGCTCGTTCGCGCTCAGGCTTTCCGGTCCGACCACAGAGCAGGTGACCGTGACGTGGGAGACGCGCAGCAAGGGAGCGACCGGCGGCCCGGTGTGCCGGCAAGACAACAGAACTCCTCTTGGGACTCAGCTTCCGACGAGTCGAGGTGTGACGCTCAACGACTTCATAACCGCCACGGGGCGGTCAGCGGTGTTTGCCCCCGGCATGACGAGCGCCACGATCACGATTGAAACGTGTCGCGACTTCGAGGCCGAACGGGCCGAGACCTTTCGGATCGTCCTGACCGGCGCCACGAACGCGAATATCACGGACGGCACGGCGACCTGCACTCTGACGGACGACGATTGAGCTTCGACCTCCCGCGGGCGCCTGACGAGGGCGCCCGCGGAAGCCATGTCCTGTCCGTCCCGAAAACTCAAACGACTTCGATCAGACGTGCTTTCGGCCGGCCGCGATCGGGAATCCGAAAACTGGCTGGTGGCCGGCGCCGACGGCCCATGTTCGGCAATCGGCGTCAGCCACCCACACGGAGCGGCGCGAACCCACTTCCCGCTGTCCATCACTTCCGCGGACTCACCTTGCGCGCGAGTTCTTCCGTCCAGTTCAGCACAATGTTGTCGCGGGTGATGTCGTCCTCCTCCTCGCCCTTCTGGATGACGAGTAGCCGCCCGTCAGGAAGGAGGTCGAAGTCTCTGTCGTCGACGCGGATCTTCTCGAGATCGAGGGCTTGTACGGGTGCTCCGACGGTGAGCATCGGGCTCGTCGAGACGGGGACGGACATCACGCGGCCCCGATCCGCGACGTAGAAGATCCGCTTCCCGTCGGCGGACCACCGCGGACGTCCGCCGCCGCCACTCGAAACCGGAATTGACATCCCCAGGCTTCCGTCGGAGTGAAAGGCGCACACGTAAACCCCGAACTTCCCAGTTTCATCGGAGACGTACGCGATCCAGCGCCCGTCCGGTGATAAGACGGCACCAACCTCGTTGAATGGACCCGCGAGCAGAGGTCGAGGCTCGGTGGTCTGCCCGGCGGCGGAAGACACGGGGAGGAACATCACATCGCTCTTGCCATCGCTCTGTCGCAGGATCAGCAGAGCAGATCCGTCGGGGGACCAGCAGAGGGGCAGGAAAGCTATCTTCTGAGACTCTTGCCTGAGGAAACACCTCGGCTCGTCCCGACCGTCCGGGCGCGCCACGTAGATGCCGTCCTCGTTATCTAGGGCCTGCCTAAAGAAAGCGATACGCTCGCCGTCCGGCGACCAGACCGGCGAGCTGCAGTCCGCGTCCGAGAGCGCCGCGACCCGGCGCAGACCTGGATGCGCGAGATCCGAGCCCCAGATCTCGTAGATCCCCCTCGCGTTGGTGATCACGGCCGCGACCCGTCGTCCGTCACTCGAGACTTGGGGTGGGCTTTCGAAGGCGCGTCGTTCGTCGGACAACGGAATGGGGCTGCCGGCGGCATTCACTATGGCGATACGTCTCTGTGCGCCCGCGACCCCCCCCGGCGCGTAGGAGAGAGTTCCGCCAGACGAGAGGCTGAAGCCGCCGTGAGCCCACGTGTTCTGCGTGCGTAACCCGGCCGCCA
This sequence comes from Candidatus Eiseniibacteriota bacterium, assembly GCA_020052115.1. Classification (GTDB taxonomy): domain Bacteria; phylum Eisenbacteria; class RBG-16-71-46; order JAGVPR01; family JAGVPR01; genus JAGVPR01. The sequence goes on along the minus strand of JAGVPR010000364.1, from coordinate 8,596 downwards.
GCGCAACCGCCTCCCCCGTAACCTCCAGTCGCCCGAGGCTAAACGGTACGGCCAGAAGGGCGTCTCCTCGCGTGAACACCAGGTGTCCTTCGCCTGAGTATTGTGCGTTCCCGCCCTGGTCGATCAGAATCTTCGCCTTACCTGTCTGCGGGTCCAAAAGCGCCACTCCGACCTGGTAGCCGCGCGCGCCGTAAGAGACCGCGTTGAGCAGGACGCCTTGATCTCCGGGAAGCACCTGACCGGCGGCGAAAGTGCCCGCGAAGTCTCCGGCATCGATCTTCACCGCGGTTGAAGGTTGTCCCCCGCTAGACGGGATCCGGATGAAGCTCTTTCCCTGGTCCGTCATGATGAGGAGGTCGCCCCCATGAAGCCAAGCGGTCGCGCCCCAGGCGTCGTTCCAATCGACGAGCGTCACCGGGGGCGCGCTGCCGTCCGCCAGGACCTTGGCGAGCTTTCGCTGTGTCGTTTCTCGGGACAGACTCGCCACGAACGCCAGCCAGCGGCCGTCCGGTGAGAACACGTATCCGATTGTCCCCTCTGTGCCGGCGATGGGTGTGGCCTCGAACCGATCGAGCGGTCGAACGTAGAGTCGCGGCTGAGCCTCCTCGTTACCTTCCGTGGCGCGGGGCAGTCCGAGGAGAATGAGGCGATGCCCATCGGGCGAGAGCGATAGCATCTGCACGCGGACCTCAGGCGGCATCGCGACGGAAAGGCACGTGACGCCGGGGCTCGCGCTGCGGTCCGATGGGCCGAGCGATGCGTGTAGCGCGAAGCCGATCGCGACGCCCGCCAACAGTGCGATGCCCGCGATTCCGATCGCGCGCTGCGAGGGCTTCGGTCTCGCGGTCGTGGCCGGGGCCACGGCGCGGATCCCGGACGGCGATGAGCCGGCCGCGAGCGCCTCCTCCAACTCGATCCGTGCGTCACCGATGTCGCGAAGGCGCTTCTTCGCGTCCTTCTCGATGCAGCGTCGCAAGAGTTCACGCGCCCGCTCCGGAGTCTTCGTCGGAATCGCCGCCCAGTCCGGTTCGCGCTCGAGAATCCTCGCGATCATGTCGGATGCCGTCTCGCCTTCGAACGTCTGCCGCCCGGTCAGACACTCGAACAAGACGCACCCGAAGGACCAGATGTCCGTTCTCCGGTCGACCGCCTTTCCGCGCGCCTGCTCGGGGCTCATGTACGCCGCCGTACCGAGGATCACGCCGGCCGCCGTCGCGCCCTGGGGGATCGTCGGCGAATTCGACAGGTTCGGATCGGATCCCGATGCCGTGCCCGGCATCCCCTTTGCGAGCCCGAAGTCGAGGACCTTGACATCGCCCGAGGGCGTGATCTTCACGTTTCCCGGCTTGAGGTCCCGGTGGATCACTCCGCTCTCGTGCGCGGCCTCGACCGCCGACGCGATCTGGCGGCAGACATCGAGCGCCTCTGCGATTGGAAGCGCGCCGCGAGCCAGCCGTTCCGAGAGCGTTTCTCCCTCAACCAGCTCGAGAACAAGCGCGCGAACGCCGTTCGCTTCCTCGAGGCCATAGATCGCCGCGATGTGTGGATGGTTGAGCGACGCCAGAAGCTGCGCCTCCCGCTGGAAGCGCGCGAGTCGCTCGGCGTCCCGAGCGAAGTGGTCGGGCAGCACCTTGATCGCCACGTCGCGATTGAGCGTCGTGTCTCGCGCCCGGTAGACCTCGCCCATCCCGCCCGCACCGAGGGGCGAGATGATCTCGTAGGGACCGAGGCGCGTGCCGGGGGAGAGGCTCATGGAGCAGCATCATATCGTGCGATGGCCGATGCCGAAAGCGCGCACTTGCTCGCTGGACTAAGTGGATGCTGAGCGGATCCCACCCCATCGTGCGTTCTGCCAAGCGCCCGCCTGACCGAAGAGGCCGCCCCTGCGTTTACGCCACAGAGGAGCTCTTTAGTGCATAGTACGTTATTGTGTCATTCGGGGCAGCGCTGCGCCGAAGCATGGTCGAGTGAGTCGCGCGACCGACTCGCGCGGGACTTGACAGAGCACAAAGCGAAGGACGAGTCTTGTACTCAGCGAACCGGAACCGGCGATCGTGGTCCCGTCAGTTCCTCCCTTGTGAGAGATGGAGTGGCGGAATCCGCGGTCGTGTGCGTGTCCGGCTCGACCCGCCCGCGCCTGCACGAATGCGCCAGCACTCGGGGAGGCGCCGGCTGGGCTCACTCACGGAGCGGGTCGTCCGCTTCCAGGGATCCCAGCAGAGGAGGATTGGAAATGAGATTGCGAAGTCGGACCACGCCCGCACCGTTGCTGGCCGCCATCGCGGCGGCCGTCCTGATTTCGAGCATGGCGGCCGCGTCTGCTCGCGCGCAGGATCCGCTCAAGGTTGCGCCAACGATGTACAAGCTACTGTTCGAGAACGAGCGGGTGCGAGTCATGGAGGTCACATTCAAGCCCGGAGAGCGGATCGCCCCGCACGCGCACCCGGATCATTTCGTTTACGTCGCGGCCGGCGGATCGCTGACGATCACAGCCGGAGAGAAGACCATGGACGCCGAGTTGAAGCCCGGCCAGGTGATCTGGATCGCGGCCGAGTCTCACTGGGCCGTGAACAACGGGAAGACTGACGTGCGTCTCGTCGTGACGGAACTCAAGGAACCGAGCAGGAGCGACGCGCCGGTCCCGAAGTCTTCGAACTAGCCGGCTCGGGGCCGCCGTGTCGCTGACGAACATGGGTGTGGATCTGGACCCGCTCTTCTCGGCGGGGCCGACTACGACCGGCGCCCCGCAGGATTACACCTACGGTGCCTACACCGGCGGGCTCGCGGGCCTTGTGCTCGGGAGGCGTCGCAGGAGCATGTAGCGATCCCCCAGGCAACCCTTGTACGCTCCCGGCTCAGACTCACGCGTCGGAGCCGGGAGCTTCTTTTCCCGCCGTGGCGCGTGCGCCGACCCGTCCGCGCACAGGGTTACCCGTTCTCGCGGAGTACGACCCTACTCGTATCGCAGAGCCTCGATCGGGTCGAGCCGGGAAGCCCGGATGGCGGGGAGGAGGCCGAAGCAGATTCCCACCGCAGAGCAGAAGACAAGGCCGATGACCGCCCATTCCAGCGGCACGCGCGCCTGGAAGTTCGTGAAGACGGACACGAGGTTGCCCAGGCCGAAGCCCACGACCACGCCCGCCACGCCGCCGATGTTGCAGAGGATGACAGCCTCCAATAGAAACTGTGTTCGGATGGCCCGGGACTTCGCCCCTAGGGCCTTTCGAATGCCGATCTCCTTCGTCCGTTCAGTCACTGCTACCAGCATGATGTTCATGATGCCGATCCCGGCCACGACCAGGGCGATGATGCCGATGACGAAGGCGGCGATTTTCACTCCCACGCTCATGCGGTTGAACTCGGTGATGAGACTCTGGCTGCTGAAGAACTCGAAGTTATCCTCCTCGTTGGGTTTCAAGCCTCTCATCCTCCGGAGCACCTGCCGGGTCTGATCCGTGGCGTCCTCGATCAACTCCGGCGTTTTCGCCCTCACGGTGATGTTGACCGAGCGCTCGAACCCGTCGCGATTCACCATGCCGTAGATGTCGAGAAATGTCGTGATGGGAATCAGGACGTAGTTATCGAAGTTGCCGCCGAAGGCCGATTTCTTTTCATCGAAGACTCCTACCACCTCGTATCTGCGCCCGTCCACCCGGATGTGCTTCCCCACCGGATCGGTGAAGGGAAAGAGCTTCTGCGAGATGGCGAAACCGATCACGGCGACGTTTCGCTGGCTCCGCACGTCCATCGCAGACAGATTCCGCCCCAGTCCGACGTAGTGGGTGTTGTTCGGGGGATACTCGGGGGTGCCGCCGCAGATCGAAACGTTCGGATTGGTGGACACGCCTTTGTACTCCGCCACGAAACCGAAATCCCAGAGCTCCGAGCCCACGAGGTCCACCGACGCGACATGCTCCCGGATGGCGTCGGCGTGCTCGATGGTGAGCGGCGGCCGCCGCATGGCCCGGTGCCGCTCGGCGTCGGAATTGAAACCGCCCGCCGGCCACTTTTGAACCTGGAAGGTCTGCGCTCCAAGGACGCTCATTTCCTTTTCCATGGTCCCCTGCACCACAGAGAGCGCGGTCATGACGGCGATGATGGACGCCACGCCGGCCACGATGCCCACCAGGGTCAGGGTGGACCGCAGCTTGTTGCTGACCAACGCCCGCAGAGACATGCGGAGCAGATCAAGCGCACTCACGGGGCCGCCTTCCGAGCCTGTGCCTACTCATAACGCAACGATTCAATGGGGTCGAGCCTGGCCCCGCGGTAGGCGGGAACGATGCCGGCCAGGACTCCCACGGTGATTGACACCACCACGGCCAGGAGCACGATCACCGGAGAGATGCTCGCCGGCATCAAGGTCGCGTTCAGCACCGCGGTCAGGATGGCCGCCAACGCAATGCCGGTCACGCCGCCCAGCAAGCAAATGGCCGAGGATTCGAGCAGGAACTGGAGGAGGATGCTCCGGCGCGTGGCGCCGATCGCCTTGCGTATGCCAATCTCCCGGGTGCGCTCGGTGACGGACACGAACATGATGTTCATGACCCCTATCGCCCCCACGAACAGCGAGATGCCGGTGACCAGAAGGCCCACCAGGAGGACGATACCCATGACATTGCCAAAGGTACCGACCAGGGTATCGAGCTTGTTGATGGAGAAGTTGTCCGGCGCGGAGGGGCGGAGCATGCGGATCTTCCTCATCTCCCCGATCACCTCGAATTCGAGGTCCGCCAGGGCTTCTTGGGTCGGGGCCTTGACGGCAATGTTCACGTCGGAGCGTCCTCGGTGGCCCCCGAAGACCTTCACGAATGATGTGATGGGGATGTAGACCTGACGGTCGAAGTTCGGACCGCCCAGAAAGCTGCCCCCCTGTTTCTCCATGATCCCGATGACCCGGAAAGCGGCCGGGCCGATCCGGATGATCTTGTTGATGGGATCGGCCGTCCCGAAGAGACCGTCGCGAACGTCGCTGCCGACGACGCAGACGTTCTTCTTGAATGCGACGTCGAAGGAAAGGAGGAACCGGCCGGTCTGCGGTTGGGCGCTGGAAAGCCGGGTCTGCTTGTCGGTGGTGCCGATGACTGTCACGCCTTCCATGGTTTCGGCCCGGTACTTCAGGTCACGCCGGGTGTCCAGGGAGGGATTGACGAGGGCTTTTCCGCGGAGCCTCTCCTCCAGAGCACCGGCCTCCCGCAGATCGATGTTGGGGCGGTTACGAAAAGCGAAGAAGTCGTTCATGACGATCCAGGGCATGCGCGACACATAGACGACATCGGTGCCCACAGCGGAAAAGCTCTCACGAAATCTGTTCTGGAGTCCGTTCACCGCGGTCATGGTCAGGACGACGGCCACGATGCCGATGATGATGCCGAGGGTGGTCAGGGCGCCACGGGCCCTGTTGGCCCGTATGGCCCGAAAGGCGATCCCCAGTGTCTCGCCGAGGCCGACGGCATGCCTGGCCAGCCCCTTCGGGGGCGAGGGCTGGGCGGAGACCGGCGGCGGGAGGATCGCCGTCCGCCGGCGTGGAGCGGCAACGGTCGTGTCGCTCTCGACCAGTCCGTCGCGCAGCCGGATTGTCCGGCCCGCGTGCCTTGCGATGTACTCCTCGTGCGTTACCAGGACAATCGTCTGGCCGGCCGCATTCAACTCGTCGAAGACGGCCATGATGTCGTCGCCGCTTCGGGTGTCCAGGTTTCCGGTTGGCTCGTCCGCCAAGATGATGGACGGATCAATCACTAGGGCGCGTGCGATGGCGGCCCTCTGTCGCTGTCCGCCCGAGAGCTGGTTCGGCCGGTGCCTCATACGGTCAGCCAGCCCCACGGCTGCAAGGGCCGCTTCGGCACGCGCCCGGCGTCTCGCCTTCGGTACGCCGGCATACAGCAGTGGCAGTTCGACGTTGTGAAGGACGTCGGTGCGGGGGAGGAGGTTGAAGGTCTGAAAGACGAAGCCGATGCGGCGATTTCTGATCTCCGCAAGCTGGAAGTCCGACATCGCGGCCACCTCCCGGCCCTCCAGGGAGTAGGTCCCCGACGTGGGCACGTCCAGGCAGCCGATGAGGTGCATCAGCGTCGACTTCCCGGACCCGGACGGACCCATGATCGCCACGTATTCGCCCGGCAAGATGTCGAGAGTGACGCCATCGAGGGCCCGCACAGGCTCCGCACCGGCGGCGTAGGTCTTGACGACGTCTCGGAGCGACATCGCCGGATACGCCACTACTCTAGCCGGATGGTCCACGCGGCACGGCTCCGTCCGGAGTGTCTTCCTTGCTGATGCTCACCTCAGCGCCATTCATCAGATCCTTGGAAATCGCGCGGTAACTTCCGCTGACGACTTCGTCGCCTTCTTTCAGGCCCTCGATCACTTCGATGAGTTGATCGCTCTGAATGCCGGTCTTGACCTGCTTGGCCACGGCTCGGCCCGATTCGATGCAGAAGACGACCTCCACGAACCCGTCGCGATCCGCCCGGTACCGGGCCTCGGCGTCCTTTCGCGATTCCCCCTTCATCATCAGCTGATCCACGGTCCTCACGGCCACGCTCTGGAGCGGCACGCTGAGCGCGTTGTCATTCGTTTTGGTTGTGATGTCTGCGCTGGCGGTCATACCCGGGCGGAGGGCCTTTGGGGGAGAGGTGACGCTGATCTTGACCTCGAATTCCGTCTTCTGCTCGGCCGATCCCGCGCCCGAGGAGTTGGCACTGCTGGCGATCTCGCAAACCACCCCCTCCAGATCCTGGTCGGGGAGCGCATCCACTTCGAGTTCGGCCGGCTGGCCGATGGCCAGCGATGCGATGTCGTTCTCATCCACGTTGACCTGGGCTTCCATCGCGCTCAAGTCGGCGATGACCAGGATCACGTCCTTCTGGAACTGGGAGCCGAGGGCGATCTCGCCCAGCTCCTTGTTCAGGGCGGCGATGGTCCCTGACATCGGGGCGAAGATTGATGTCTTGGAGAGATCGTCGCGAGCCTGCTTCAGCGCCGCCCTGGCCTGCCCCACCTGGTCCTGGGCCGACTTGTACCGGGCCACCTCGACCTGGTACTCGGCCTGCTTGGCCTCGAACGCCGCCTCGGACTCTAGTCCGTTGGCGCGGAGTTCCTTGGATCGGTTGAACGCGTTCTCGGTGCGTTTCATGTTCTCGCGCACCAGAGCTGCACCCGCCTCTGAAGAGCTGACGGCGGCCTCGCCGCTCTCTACCGCAGCCGCGTAGCGCTCCCGGTCGAGCCCGACAAGAAAGGCGCCCTTCTCAACCCACTGGCCGTCGACGATCGGCAGCGCCGTGATCCTGGCGCTCACGTCAGCGCTGATTTCCACCTGCGTCCGGGGCTGTATCTTTCCAGTGGCGCTGATCTTCTGCACGATCTTCTGTCGGTCGACGGAAGCGGTCTGCACCTCAAGCGGCTTCTCACGGCGGCCGCGGAGGGCGAGGAAGGCTATCACGCCCAGCACGGCCACGACGGCGATCGCTAAGCCGATCCGCAGCTTCGTCTTCTTCTTCATAGCTTGAAGGTCCCCTCTGGCTCGCCGGCTGGGGATAAACGGGTGCCCTGCGGCATGGTGGGACTACGCGGGAGGCATGTCAACGGTTGCGGCGTTCTGAACCTGTCTCTCCCGAAGACCCGCACTGCCGCGGTCGACGGTGTATCCGTGGCGCTGGCGGCTGTTTCCGCGAATACTCGAATCGCTCTGCTGAAGACGGGGAAGCTCAGCCGGTAGACAGTTCCGCTCTCTCCCCCGACGGCACGCGTCTCTTCTTCCCGTGTGAGGGAGACACGTACTGGGCCGACGTGCGGGTGCTGTGCGAGCTGGCTCCGCGCTTAGGCTCGCTGAGTACATCCCGGAAGAGCTACGCGATCCACGACCTCGACGCGATCGTTCAATCCGCGCATCTGGTTCCCACCCTCCCACTCTCCTTAATTTCCGGGTAAACAAGAGCATCGCATCTTGAAGGCGATTGTGGCGCGTGATACCATGCCGGCACCTTTCTCACGGATGTTCCTCACCCGCCCTCTCACCGGGAGGTCCCACGTGCACCTCTGGCGAACGTTCACAGCATTCGCAGTGTTCCTTGTCTCTCTCTGTGCAACGGCAGAGGCCGGACAAGTCTCTTGGATGAATCCGGCGGGAGGCAACTGGTCCACTGCGGGAAACTGGAGCACCGGCATCGCACCGGCGCCCTCCGATTCCGTCTTGATCAATCTCGATGGCACATACACGGTGACGCTCGACGCAAGTCCGGCCATCTCGGGGCTCTTCCTGGGCGCCGGAACCGGCACCCAAACGCTTTCCGCAACAACGAGGACGCTCGGGCTCTCGGGGCCCTCCACCATCGGCCCGAACGGAGTCATGATCCTCACTTCGAGCACGCTCTCCGGAGCCGGGGTCATTGACAACCAAGGGATGGTGATCGCTCGAGGAGCAACCAGTATCAGCCAGGCGCTGACGACGATGTCGGGGTCGGTGCTGCGCGTGGAGGGGGCATCGGGGGTGGGGACAGGGACGCTGACGGTGGCGGCGAGCTTCACGAACAACGGAACGGTGGAGCTGACGAGCTCGGGCGGAGCGTCTGGGGCCACGCTCAACGTGACGGCGGGG
>JAGVPR010000342.1 GCA_020052115.1 Candidatus Eiseniibacteriota bacterium | reverse complement strand
GGGGCCGGAGCCTTCCTCGCGCGCGCCGTCGGCGCCGTGGGAGGGCTCCTCGGGATGAAGCGCGGACCCGTCGAGGCGTCCACGCCCCCCGAGGCCAAGACCCGCGAGCTTCAGATGATGCGGCTCGAAGTCGAGTCGCTGGGCCACCAGATTGACCAGCTGCACGTCGAGGTGGACAAGAAGTACTCGATCCCGTTCGCGTGCGTCGTCTTCGTTCTGGTCGGCGCCCCGCTCGGCATGCGCGCCCGCCGGGGAGGGGTCGCGGTGGGGTTCTTCTCGATCGGCTTCTTCGTCGTCTACTACCTGTTCCTCGTCGGCGGCGAGCAACTCGCCGACAGGGGATTTCTCCCGCCGGCGCTCTCGATGTGGGCTGCGAATCTGGTCCTGGGAGCGCTCGGCGTCTACCTCACGCTTCGCACCGCCGAGTACCGCCCCACCCGCTTCCGAGCGACCCGATGAGGATCCTCGACCGGTACGTCCTCGCAGGCTTCCTGCATGGCGCCGTGCTGGGGCTCGTCGCGTTCACCTCCGTCTTCACGATCGTGGACGTGTTCGAGAAGATGGATGTCTTCATTGACAACCACGCGCGGGCGCTCGACATCGCGCTCTACTACATCTACAAGCTGCCGTACGTGGTCGCGCTCGTCCTGCCGATCGCGCTCCTCCTGGCCGCATTGCTCTCCCTCGGCCAGCTCCAGCGGCAGAACGAGCTGGCGGCGATGACGACCTCGGGCGTGAGCCTCGTGCGTATCCTGAGGCCGGTCCTGCTCGCCTCTGCCGCGCTCAGCATTCTGTCGTTCGCCTTCACGGAGTTCGTCGTGCCGCCGTCGAACGTGCGGCGCGAGGAGATCTTCAATCAGAAGATCAAGAAGCGCCGCCGGCCGACCGGCCAGAGCCAGTCGAACATGAGCTACCTCGGGCGCGGCGGGCGCGTTTACCTGGCCCGCTTCTACGATGCGCCTCGCCAGCGGATGCGCGACTTCGTGGTGCAGGAGTTCGAGGCGAACACGCTCACCCGGCGGCTCGACGCGCGCGAGGCGGAGTGGGACGGGAAGAACTGGGTGCTCCACGACGGCTACCTGCGGCTCTTCGATGGCGGCCGCGAGACGGCGCTCCCGTTCGGCCGCTTCGTGGACAGCCGGTTCGCGGAAGAGCCGGCCGACTTCGCCAAGAAGGAGCAGGACCCGTTCAACATGAGCCTGACTCAGCTCCGCCGCTACATTGACCGGGTCCGGGAGAGCGGCGGGCGGGCGCAGAAATACCTCGTCGAGGCCCAGCTCAAGGTCTCCTTCCCCTTCACGAACCTGATCATCGTGCTCGTCGGGACCTCGGTGGGCGTGCGCATCCGCCGAAGCCATCGCGCACTGGGGTTGGGACTCGCGCTCGCGATCGCCTTCACCTATTACGGCTTCCTGCGCGTGGGGCAGGCGCTCGGCCACAGCGGCGTGCTGCCGCCGTTCGTCGCGGCGTGGATCGGGAATCTCGTCTTCCTGCTCTTCGGGGGGTACCTGCTCTACCGCGGCAACCGCTAGCGGGGCGCCTCGCCCCGGCCCGTTCTCGCAATGCGTCCCTCACGCACCACCGGCACGAGCGGCACGGAATCGAGGTCGGCGCACAAGTCCAGATCGCGTTCGAAGCCCAGCGAAACAAGATAGCGTCCATGCGAAGCGTCACGGAAGAGCTGCAGGATGCGCCCGCGATACGCCCCGTCCCAGAGACTCCGGGCGGCGACCGCGGCGTCGTTCGTCTCCACGCCCTCTCCGAGACGGGCGAGCACCTCGTCCACGATCGCACCTCCGCAAACGAAATCCTCGAGGCTCAAGCCCCCCAGCATGCCCGCACAGAGGATGGCGATGTCAGCGCCGGAGCGGCAGAGAAAATCCGCTGAGGCGGAGAGGTTGACGAAGGAGGCGACCGCCTTCTCCCGAGCGCCGTCTTGTCGCGCCATGAGCCGCGTGCCGTTGCTCGAGGCGAAGACGAGCGCCTTGCCGCGGACGACATCCTCGCCGAATTCGGCCGGGGAGTTCCCGAGATCGAAACCGTCTATCCGAAGCCCGTCACGCTCGCCGCACAGCAGCGCCTGGCCCCGGGGAAACGTCGAGTGGAGAGCCTTCGCCTCCTCGACGCTCGCGAGCGGGATGATCCGGTCCGCGCCGTTACGCCAAGAGGTCGCGATCGAGGTGGACGCGCGCAACACGTCCACGACGACCGCCTCGCGATCGCGGACGCGGCTCTCGGCGGCCTCGGCAGGGGTGGGAAAGAGCTCGATGCGCATGAGAGGGACGGGGCGACCTCCGCGCGGCGCCCCTAGGCGCCGATGGGCGCGCGAGGGGCCGCGGCTTCCTCTTTCTGGTCGAGTCGCTCCACGAAGGTCGTGTCCGCCTCGCCCGCGGCAAAGCGCGGGTCGCGCAGCACCCTCAAATGGAACGGGATCGTCGTGTCCACGCCCTCGACGATGCACTCGATCAGCGAGCGCTCCATGCGGAGGATCGCCTCGTGGCGGTCCTTCCCCCAGACGATGATCTTCGCGATCATCGAATCGTAGAACGGGGGCACGGAGTAACCGGCGTAGATGTGGCTGTCAACGCGCACACCGGGCCCGCCGGGCATGTGCAGATAGCTGATCCGGCCCGGGGAGGGCCGGAAATCGTGTGATGGGTCCTCGGCGTTGATGCGGCACTCGATCGCGTGACCGTTGGAGAGGACGTCTTCCTGCCGGATCGAGAGGCTCTCGCCCGCCGCGACGCGGATTTGCTCCTTGACGAGATCGAGGCCCGTGATCATCTCCGTGACCGGGTGCTCCACCTGGAGCCGGGTATTCATCTCCATGAAATAGAAATTCCCGTCGGGATCGAGCAAAAACTCGACCGTCCCCAGGCTCTCGTACCGGATGCGCGAGGCGCCCAGGATCGCGGCCTCGCTCATCGCGCGCCTGAGCTCCGGCGTGACGGCCGGGGACGGACTCTCCTCGATCAGCTTCTGGTGCCGCCGCTGCACGGAGCAGTCGCGCTCGAGGAGCGAAATCACGCGCCCGGTACCGTCTCCGAGCACCTGGATCTCGACGTGCCGCGGGCGGACGACGTACTTCTCCAGGTAGCACGCGCGGCTTCCGAAGGCCGCTTCGGACTCCGCCTGCGCCATCGGCAGCAGCTCGCGCAGCGCGTCTGCATCGCGCGCGATGCGCATCCCCTTGCCGCCGCCGCCGTCCTTCGCCTTGATCATGATCGGATACCCGATCCCCTCCGCGGCTTGGAGCGCCTCCTCGAGGCTTGCGACGGCGTCCTCGGTCCCCGGCACGACCGGCACGCCGGCCTCCATCATGAGGCGGCGCGCCAGCGCCTTGTCCCCCATCTCGCGGATCATCTCCGGCGCGGGGCCGATGAAACGCAGCCCGCTGCTCGCGCACACCTCCGCGAACTGGGGGTTCTCGGCGAGGAAGCCGTATCCGGGATGGATCGCGTCGGCGTTGGTGATCTCGGCGGCCGCCAAGAGCCGCGGGATGTTGCGGTAGCTCTGCGCCGACGGAGGCGGCCCGATGCAGACCGCCTCGTCGGCGAGACGCACGTGAAGGGAGTCCTCGTCGGCGTCGGAATAGACGGCGACGGTCTCGATGCCCAACTCCTGGCACGCGCGCAAGACCCGCAGCGCAACCTCGCCGCGGTTTGCGATCAGGATCTTCCGGAACACTATCGGTCCTCGCCCCCCAGAGTGGCCCCCTGCTCGAACTGCTCCCAGGTCTTGTCGCTGGTGGCGTGAACGCCGCGGATGCGCAGCTCCAGCTCCGACGGATTCGTCGAGTTTCGGAGCGCGTCCTCGAGCGTGATCAGCCCGCCCTTGTAGAGCGACATCAGCGACTGGTCGAACGTCTGCATCCCGTACTGCCCGGTGCCCTCGCGCATGGCGGTGCGGATGAGGAACGTCTTCTCCGTATCGAGAATGTACTCGCGGATCGTCGCCGTGCAGATCATGACCTCGCAAGCCGGCACGCGGCCCGTGCCTGAGGCGTGAGGGATGAGCCGCAGCGAGATGACCGCCTGCAGCGTGGAAGCCAGCAGGAAGCGGATCTCACCGTGCTCGTGCGGCGAGTAGAACGAGAGAACGCGGTTCACGGTCTGCGCGGCATCAACGGTGTGGAGGGTCGAGAAGACGAGGTGGCCGGTGTCGGCCGCCATCAACCCGATGGACATCGTCTCCTTGTCGCGAATCTCCCCCAGCAGGATGACGTCCGGGTCCTGGCGGAGGATGTGCTTCAGGCCGTCGTGGAACGATTCGGTGTCGAGCCCCACTTCGCGCTGGCTGATGATCGCCTTGTCGTCGCGGTGCAGGAACTCGACCGGGTCCTCGACGGTGATGACGCTCCGCGCATCGCCGCGATTGATCACGTCCAGCATCGAAGCGAGCGTCGTGGACTTGCCGCTGCCGACGGTCCCCGTCACGAGAACCAGCCCGCGGGGGCGGTGCGACAACTCCTCCACGATGCCCGGAAGGTTCAGTTCCTCGATGGACGGCACTCCGAGCGGCACCTGGCGGATCGCCATCGCCATCGTCCCGCGCTGCTGGTAGAAGTTCGCGCGGAACCGAGCGAGACCGGGGACCCCGAACGCGAAATCCACCTCGCGGTGGTCCTCGTAAATCTGTCGCTGCTTGGGGGTGAGCACTTGCTCGGCGATCGCCTCCAGTTCCTTCTGGGTCGGCGCCGGATGTTCGAGCGGCGCGAGGCGGCCGTCAATCCGGATCGTCGGCGGCGTCCCCACCTTCATGTGAAGGTCCGACGCGCGGCGCTGCATCATCTCTTCGAGGATCTGCTTCAGATTCACCGAAGCCTCCTACGGGGCAGAGGCTAGTCGAGGCGGACGTGGAATAACGGCTGGCCGTATTCGACCGGCTGGCCGTTCTCCACGAGGACCTTCGCGATCGTGCCTGAGATCTCCGACTCGATCTCGTTCATCAGCTTCATCGCTTCGATGATGCACACCGTCTGCCCGGGCTCGACGCGCCGGCCGGCCTCGACGTAAGGATCGGCATCCGGCGCAGGGGCCCGATAGAACGTCCCGACCATGGGAGATCGGATGACGTGGAGCCCCGTTTCCACATCCTTCGCCTCCTTCGCGGAGGGGGCGTTCGCAGCGGCATGCGACGACGCCTCGGGAGCGACGGCGGGCTGAGGCACCTGGATCACCTGCCCATGGAAGGGCGCGGTGGAATGAGAATTCCTCGAGATCCGGATGGTGCCCCACCAGCGGCGCACCTCCAGCTCGCCTATCTGACTTTCTTCGACCAGTTTGATCAGTTTCTTGATCTCTTCGACGCGCATCGTCACTCCGCTCGCTTCGCCCGGGGCCTTTGACTGCCCTTTGGGGCGCCCCGCCCAGTGTAAGCCCGCCCGCGGGCTGCCGGAGGTCTCTTCTCCAGGAGGATCGAAAGGGCGTAAAGCCCCGCGACATAAGAAATCCCGCCGAGCCCCATGACGACCCCGGCCGCGACAGCGGCCGTGAGGCTCTGGGAACGGAACGGCTCGCGGGCGTGCAGATTCGAGAGGTGAACCTCGATGACCGGCACGCCGCACGCCTCGACGGCGTCGCGGATCGCGACGCTCGTGTGCGTGAATCCGCCGGGATTCAGCAGCACCCCGGCATGAGAGGCGCGCGCCCGCTGGAGCAGATCAATGATCTCTCCCTCGTGGTTCGTCTGGACGCTCTCGATCGCGAGATCCAGCGCGGAGGCGCGCTCCGCCAGATCGCGATCAATCTCCGCGAGCGTGGCGCGGCCGTAGATCTCGGGCCGCCGCCCGCCGAGCAGATTGAGGTTCGGTCCGTGGATGACCAGAACTCGTTTCATGCGCCCGCCTATTGAAAGAACTCCCGGGCGACCGCTTCGAGAAGCTGACGCGGAATCCGAGCGCCCAACCTAGCATCGCCGATCCCCGTCGTCAACACGAAACGGGGCTCGCCGCCCTCCCCCTTCTTGTCGAAGGGAAGCCGCGCGAGAACCTCCTCGGCGTTGACGTCGGGAGCGCGCACCGGAAGGCCGAGGCGCTCGAGGAGCGATTCCACGCGCGACGCATCCCGCGCGGGGAGAAGCTCGAGACGAACCGAGAGACGACACGCGACCGCCATGCCGATGCTGACGGCCTCGCCGTGCCGGCGGCCGCCGAAGGATTGAACGGATTCGAGTGCGTGCCCGAAGGTGTGGCCGAAGTTGAGCGCCGCTCGAAGACCGCGGTCCGTCTCGTCGGCTGCCACGACGCGCGCTTTGACCGCGACGGAGTCGGCGATCACCTGGGTGAGAACGGAGGGATCGCGTGAGAGGATGTCGCCCGCTCGCGCTTCGACGATGGAGAAGAGCGCGGCGTCGCCGATGACGCCGTGCTTGACGACCTCTGCGAGACCGGAACGGAACTCCTCATCGGGAAGCGTCTGCAACAATCGCGTGTCGGACACGACGAGTCGCGGCTGGTGGAACGCGCCGATGACGTTTTTCGCCGGGCCGCGGTTGAGCCCCGTCTTCCCGCCGACCGATGCATCCGCCTGCGCGAGCAGCGTCGTCGGCACGAGCACGTGGGCAAGGCCCCGGTGGTAGATCGCCGCCGCGAATCCCGCG
>JAGVPR010000232.1 GCA_020052115.1 Candidatus Eiseniibacteriota bacterium | reverse complement strand
GGCGCCCTGCAGGCGGCCGGAGCGGAGCCGGCCTTCTCCGGGAGCTACTTCCAGGAGTTCAGGGCCAAGGACGTCTCTTTGCGAAACGTCGCCGCCGTTGTGCGCGGGGCGCGGCGGCCGGGGCAGGCCGTCTTGCTCGGCGCTCACTACGATGGGCTTCGGCGCGACCCAGAAGGCCGCGTGCGGCTCGGGGCCGACGACAACGCCTCTGGTGTCGCGGTGCTCTTGGAGGTCGCAAGGCTCGCGGCCTCAGAATCGCGCGAGGGCCGGCCGCCGGCGCGCACGCTCATCTTCGTCGCGTTCACGGGGGAGGAGGAGGGGCTGCTCGGCTCGAGCGAGTACGTGCGCCACCCCTCGACCCCGCTCGACTCCACGATCGCCATGGTGAATTTGGACACCGTAGGGCGCCTCAGCGCGGACAAGCTCATGGTCTTCGGTGTGGGGACGGCCGACGAGTTCGGCGCGATGCTCGACGGCCTCAATCTGTCGGGGGGCTTTCAGCTCGAGAAGATCACCGAGGACTCGGGCAGCTCAGACCAGGCTCCTTTCTACGGGCAGAGGATCCCCGTCCTCCACTTCTTCACGGGCCCCCACGAGGATTACCACCGCGCCGGGGACACTCCGGAGAAGCTGAACGGCGCGGGTATGGCGCGCATCGCATCGCTCGCGCTCGAAACGCTGGGCTATCTCGCGCGCAGGAGGGAGCCGCTGACCTTTCGTTTGGTCGCAGTCAAGCGGCCGGCGGGCGACGGAGGCGGGCGCCGCGTGACCCTTGGCGCTATCCCCGACTTCGCGCACAGCGGACCGGGTGTTCTGCTGAGCGGCACGATGCCGGGAAGCCCGGCCGATCGAGCCGGCCTCATGGCCGGCGACGTCCTGATGCAGGTGGGCGGGGAGAACGTGGAGGGGCTCGAGGATCTGCAGGCCGTCCTCAGGAATCACCGCCCCGGTGACCGCGTGACGGTGGTCTACCGGCGCGGGACTCAAGAGGGGCGCGTGGATGTTTCGCTGGTCGAGAGGAAGTGATCCGGTCGAAACGAAGTGCCAAGCGGCGATGGGCGGAGAAACACGACCCCCATGGTTGTGACCGCAAGATGCATGCCCACTGGGGGTCGTGTCCCGCCATACCCCGGCTTGGCTCTTCGTTGATTACTTCTGGTGGCGACGGCGTCCTTCGCCTAGCTGGTGACCGGAGGCGCGGATTCCTGCGATCCGGTGTTCTTCTCGGCGGAGGATGCCCGCTGCAACACCGAAACCAGCACGCGGCGGTTCTGCGCGCGCCCCTCGCGGGTTGAGTTGGGCCCGACCGGCTTCTCCTCGCCGTAGCTCACGGAGGCGAAGCGGCTCAGATTGCCGGGCGCCCTGTCTGCAAGGTAGCGCAACACGGCGTCAGCACGGCGCCGGCCGAGATCCAGGTTGTATCGGGTGTTGCCGGTCTGATCGGCAAAGCCATAAATGTCAACGAGCGCCCCAGGGTGTTCCTGGAGGATCTGCGCCGCCCGGTCCAATGCCGCTTGCGCCGCACTGCTCAGCTCGTCGCTGTCGAATTCGAAGGGCGCGTTCGACTGTCCGATCTCCTCCAGCCCCATCTTGCCCAGGGCGACGTCGCGGGCTTCGCGGGCCATCTCGTATGCGATCTGTGCCCGTTCCATCGCCTGCTGGCTGGAGTTGCGAACGTCCTCCACGCTCCTGTCGAGGCGTGCCGTCTCCTGGGCTTCACCCTGCCGAAGGGTGTCCACCTGGCGCCTCACGAAGCCCTTCGTCGCGCAACCCGCGACGAGTACCGGCACCAGGAGCCCCAGCGCGAGACGTCCAACCGTTGTTCGGCTCTGATTCATCCCACCCTCCTTGGTTCAAGCCCGTGCGCGATCAGATATCACGATTCGTGCCCGCGAGGTCGCGGATCCGAGTTCGGGCGTAACGCAATAACACATAAGCTGTTACGGTATTGATCGTGCGAGCGCCGGCTTCGACGTCATGGTCTTGGCCAGCCAGAATCCATGAACAAACGCCCGGACCCTTACTTTTTTTCTCTGTTCCGCCCGCCATGGTATCCTCGCGAGGATCCCGCTAGGAGGTTCGATGAATCAGATATATCGAGTTCTCGTCGTGGACGACGAGGAGCATATCCGCAAGGGTCTGGCGCGAATCATCTCGGGTCTGGGACACGAAGTGGACGTGGCCGTGGATGCGGAAGAAGCGCTGCTGAAGGCCGACTCATCGCCGCCGGATCTCGTGATCACCGACCTTCAACTCCCGGGTCGGACCGGTCTGGAACTGATCGCCGATTTGAAAGACCGCGGCATCGAGTGCACGGTCGTCGTTCTGACCGGGCACGGCACGATTGATAGCGCCGTCGAGGCCACGCGCCGCGGCGTCTTCGATTACCTGCTCAAGCCGATCGAGCCCGAACGCCTCACGACGGTGATCCTCAAGGGGCTCGAGCGCTCGGCGATGAGGCGCGAAGTCTTCATGCTCCGCCGCGAGATGATCCGAAGCGGGCGCTTCCAGACGCTGGTGGGGAAATCGCCGCCGATGCTGGAGCTGTATCGCCTGATTGACCAGGTGGCTCCGACGACGGCATCGGTTCTCATCACAGGCGAGAGCGGGACGGGCAAGGAAGTCGTCGCGCGCACGATCCACGATCTCTCGCCGCGCGCGTCGGGGCGTTTCGTGGCCATCAGCTGCGCGGCCATCCCGGAGACGCTCCTCGAGAGCGAAATCCTCGGTCACGAAAAGGGCGCATTCACGGGAGCCACCGCGTCGCGCTCCGGGTGCTTCGAGTTGGCGGACAAGGGCACGCTGCTTCTCGACGAGATCGCGGAGATGCCGGCGTCGCTTCAGAGCAAGCTTCTGCGAGTCCTCGAGGAGAAGAAGGTCCGGCGCGTCGGGGGAACGCGGGAGTTTCCGGTGGATGTGCGCGTCCTCGCCGCGACGAATGCTTCCGTGGAGAAGCGGCTCGCGAGCGGCCAGTTCCGAGAGGATCTCTACTTCCGACTGAACGTCTTCACGCTGAACCTTCCGCCGCTTCGCGAGAGGCCCGAGGACATCCCGATCCTCGCCAACGCGTTCCTAGAGGAGTACGCGAGGGATAACAGAAAGACGGTCGTCGGATTCGCCGACGAGGCGCTGATGCTGTTGCACCGCTACTCGTGGCCCGGAAACGTCCGCGAGCTTCGAAACGCCATCCAGCGCGCGGTGATCCTCGCGAAGGAAGAGGAGGTGCAGCCCTCGGATCTCCCTCCGGCCGTGCGGCCGAACGTTCGAATGGACCCATCGCGGCCGCGCAGCCTCAGCGTTCAAGTGGGCACGCCGCTGGCCGAGGTGGAGAAGGCGGTCATTCTGGAAACGCTCCAGGGCTGCAAAGGAAACAAGACGCGAGCCGCCTCGATGCTCGGCATCAGCGCGAAGACGCTCCATCTGAAGCTGAAGCAGTACCGAGGCGTTGAAGAGGTGACCCGCGTCGGGGAGCTCTCGTGAGAGTCGGTTGGGGCACGTGGCAGATCCTTGCGCTCGTTCTTCTGGCCGTAGTGCTCTTCGCCGTTTCCGGTTTTCTCGAGCTGATGAACGTGGCGCGACTGGCGGTGGATCGCGCGGCCACGGAGAGCGATCTGATCTCGAAGGCGCTGCACTTCCAGATCAACCATGTGGTGCGGGAACGTGCGGGCGAACCGACGAGGGCGTTGCGCGAAGATCCCCGCATCGGACTCGTCCTCACCGCCGGGATCGCACAGGCGCCATCCATCGTATTCGTAGCGGTATGTGATTCCTCGAGCACGGTCGTCGCCCACACGGTGCCCGAACGCGTCGGCACGCCGTTCGTGTCCCTGCCTCCTCTGCCGCGCTCGCTGACCGCGACGCAGACGGCGAGCCTCGTCCTGACGCTCCTGAGAACGCCCCAGGTTTACGAGTTGTCCACGCCGCTGCTCCTCGGCGAGGTGCCCTTCGCGACCATTCACGTGGGCATCGCGGGTGTCTTCGTCCGGGAGCGCATCCTCCAGGTGTTCCGCAGGAATGCGGTCGTGGGCGCGGTCGAGATCCCCTTTGCCCTGATTCTCGGCTTCGGGCTCGCGCGCCTGGCGACGCGGCGTCTCCGCCAACTCGGCGAGGGGGTTGCGGCCCTGAGAGCGGGACAGTTCGACAGCCCGATCCCCGAGTCCGGCATCGAGGAGTTCAGCCGCCTGGCGCGCGATCTCAACCTCCTCAGCGAGCAGTTCCAGAGGGAGAGGGCGGAGCGCGACTCCCGATTCCAGCAGACCGTGGAGCTGCTCGGGGACGGCATCCTGACGCTGGGGCCGGATGGGGAGGTCGTTCTGATGAACGCGGCGACCGGCCGGATCCTGGGGTTGCCTCCCGCCGAGTCGCGCGGCAAGCGGCTCGACGAGGTGCTGGCGGCGGACCACCCCGTCAGGCAGCTGGCCGATCGGGTGCTTCACGGCGAGGGCCGGAGTCTTTCGGTGACGCTGCAGCAGATCCCCGGCTCGGCGGCCCACGTGGCGGTGGCCCACCGCATCTCCGGAAGCGAAGGACCCGGCGGCGTCCTCATCGAATTCAAGGAGACGGCCGCGCTCGACGGCGTGCATTCGCTCGTGGACCATTCGCAGGTGCTCTCGCGCCTCGGGCAGATGGCGGCCGGCGTGGCGCACGAGATCCGAAGCTCGCTCCAGAGCATCAGCTTCGAGCTCTCGGCGGTGCGCGAGGCCCGGGCCTTCGACAAGGAGGCGCTCGAGGCGCATGTCCGAACGGCCTCCTCGGAGATCGAGCGGCTGCGGCGGACCGTGGACGGCTATCTGCGCGTGGCCCGCCTGAGGTCCATCCAAGCCGAGCCGTTACAGGTGAACGATCTGCTCGAGGAGATCGTACAGAACATGGCCGCCGAGGCGGTGCTTTCAGGGGTCGAACTGGAGCTTGATCTTTGCTCCGGCATGCCGGAAACTCACGCAGATCGCGAGGTCATGCGACAGGCGGTCTTGAATCTCGTCAAGAATGCCATCCAGGCCTACCCTTCCCGTGACCGGCGTGTAAGGCTCGCGAGCCGGACCGACGGCGGAGAGATCACGATCTCCGTGTCGGACACAGGACCGGGGATTCCAGACGGAATCCGCGACAAGGTCTGCAACCTGTACTTCACGACAAAGGAGGGGGGAACAGGGGTCGGGCTAGCCCTGGTGCGGCAGGCCATCGAGATGCACGGCGGTGGACTGCAGATCGAATCGCGCGAGGGCGAGGGCACGCGCATGACGCTCCGGCTTCCCATTCGCTCACCTCTGCCCCTATACGGATGATCCACACACGCAGCGTATTCGCCCGAGGCCCCTGGGGCGCCCTTCGCGCGGCCTTCGCCGTGTTGTTGGTCGGCGCCACGGCCGGGTGCGCCTGGCTGCCGATCCGTCACACCGGCAATCCTGTCTCGCCGATAGACTCGGCGTCGGATACCTTGGCGGCAGTCACGGCCGCGCGCGATACGGTAGCTCCGGGTCCGCCGCCTCCGATCGGCACCGAGCCGGTGACAGAGCACTCTGCCGATTGGCGGGAGGGATCGGCCCCGACGCATAAGGACCATCCGGGCGGCGCGCCGCCGCCCGTGCCGGGGGCCTCCGTTCCCGATTCCACCGGCAAGGAGCCTCTTTCGGTTTCGGTGGCGCTGTCGGATGCGGAGAAGAGCCAGCTCCGGACGGCCTGCCTCGGGGATCTTGCGGCGGCGGAGTCCATGCTCTCCTCGGCGGCATCCCGCTCCGGCGGGCGCGAGGCGGATCGTGAGAAGCTCGAGACAGCGCGCGGCTTCGTCACCGAGGCGCGGAGCGCTCTGGACAAGGGAGACGTGCGCGCGGCGGCGACGCTTGCGCACAAGGCGCGCGTCCTTGCCGAGACGATCACCACGCCCTGATCAGAGGTTCCAGATCTCGACCGGCTCCACAGGCTCCGAGAGCGCGAATCCAAACACCCGCGAGTAGAAGTAGAGTTCGCCCTCGAACATCCGCCGCAGCGACTCGGCTTTGCGGAAGCCGTGCTGCTCGCCTTCGAAAGCCACGTAGGCCACGGGAAGGCCCTTGCGTCTGAGCGCCTCGACCATCAGCTCCGCCTGATTCGGGGGCACCACCTTGTCGTCGAGCCCCTGGAAGAAGATCACGGGGCAGGAGAGCCGATCCACGTAACGGATCGGTGAGCGCTCTTCGTAGAGGTCCTTCCGCTGGGGATACGGCCCGACGAGCCGCTCGAGGTAGCGGGACTCGAACTTGTGCGTGTCCCCGGCGAAGATCGTCAGGTCGCTGAGGCCGAAGTAGCTCGCGCCCGCCTTGAATGAGTCGCGGAATGTGAGCGCACAGAGCGTCGTGTATCCTCCGGCACTTCCGCCGTGGATCACGAGCCGCTTCTCGTCGGCCGCCCCCTCGCGCGCCATGTGCAGCGCCCCGTTCACGCAGTCGTCCACGTCCACGACTCCCCAGAGCCCTTCGAGCCGCTTGCGATATTCACGCCCGTAGCCGGTGCTGCCGCCGTAGTTCACATCCAGAACGGCGAAGCCGCGGCTCGTCCAGAACTGCACGCCGAGCCGCAGCGTGCTCGTCGCAGCCGCTGTCGGTCCGCCGTGGATCGAAACGATGAGCGGCGGTCGCTCGCCACTCGGGCCCTCGAATTCGGCGCTCTGCGGGGGGTAGAAGAGGCCGTGCGCGGTTCGCCCTTGCTCGGTGGGGAACTCGACAGGACGGGGGAGTGAGAAGAGACGCGCATCCAGCGAGGCGAACAGGGAAGAACGGAGCACGGTCGCGCGCTTCGTGGTCAGGTCGAGCGAGACGATCGAGTCCGGCTCCACCGGCGAGCCGCCGACGAAGAGGACGCGCTCCGCCACCGTCCTCACGGATTCGATGGACGTATAGGACAAGTCCAGTTCCTCCGCCCGGCCTGTGGCAGTGTCGAGCCGCGCCATTCCCCAGACGCCGTGACGTGTGTAAGCGCAGACCAGCCGTCTCGGCGATTGGAACGCATACTTCGACATTCCGAAGACCCACTGCGGCGCACCGAACTCCGCTTCCTTCGGCCAGAGCGGCTCGATCCGGTCCTCCCGCCGGCGGTAGAGGTTCCACCAACCGGTCCTGTCGGAGACGAACGCCAGCGTCCCGTCCGGGCACCATTCAGGCTGGAAGATCGACTCCTCGAGTCCGCCCGCGACCCGCCGGGGCCGAACGAGCGAACCGTCGCGGGCCACCTCGGCGATCCACAGCTCGGTCCCATCCCAGGGCATGTTGGGGTGATTCCAGGTGAGCCACGCGAGCCGTGAGCCGTCGGCGTTCATCCGAGGGGAGGAATAGAAGTCGTTTCCCGAGACGAGCACGGATTCGCCGCCGCCCTCGATGTCCACGGCCGCGAGCGAGTTGACGGCCTCGCGTCCCGCGACCGTGTGGTCTTCGCGCACCGCGAGGAGCCGGCCGCGCGCATCATCCACGATCATGTCCGCGTGGCGGAACCGCGTCTCAGAGGTCAGCGCCCGCGGAGCGGCGCCCGCGGCGACGCGGTAGAGGAGTTGGTCCGTGAAGTTCGTGAAGAACACCGTCCCGCGATGGACGGTGTAGGCTCCGCCGCCGTACTCGTGCACCCGCGTGCGGGCGTTGAACGGCGGCGGGATGATGTCCCTGATCCCCCCGCCGGAGGTCGCGCGGACGATCACATTGCGGCCGCCTTCCAGGGGACGCGATTCGATCCAATAGACGTCCTGGCCGTCGAGGACGATCTGCGAGAGGCCGATGGAGGCGCCGGCAACGAGATCGGCGCCGACGGGCGAACTCCAGGAGCCGAAAGGGGCGGCGCGGCGCTCTTTCATGGCGTCATCCTCTGCGGCCGGGGCGACCGGGCATGCCGGCGCCCCGGCAGGTTCGTTCATGGTCTCATGATGACTGCGCTCCGCGTCCGTCGGCTTCGCGGAGTCGAAGGATCTCGATGAGAGTGCGAAGGTCATCGTCAGCTCCGAGGCCGCGGCGCTCGGCCTCGAGGGCGAGTTCCAGCGCCCGGCTCTCGCTCGAGCGCGCGGAGTCCGTATCTCCGGATCGGCGCTGGATCTCGGCTCTTTCAGCGAAGAGCTTCGCGTAGAGGGCAAGGGCCTCTGCGTCGCCGATCAGCGATGACGCGGTCGCGGCGTCCACCGCCGCGATGACCGCGGCGCGCTCGCCGAGGAGCAACTCCTCCGCGCGTTCCAGCGTCTCGAGCGCCGAGGAGTACTCACACGACTGCTTGAGCCCGAGCGCCGCGCGGAGCATCGCGGCGACCTTCTCGATCGCGCGGAGGATGTAATCGTCGCGGAGCGGCGTCATGCCGCTCGCTCAGGAATCGTCATCTCGCAGAACAGGCTCGAGCGCGCGACCTCCACAATGCGCGGCACGAGCCCCATTCGATCGGCGAGGTCGCGGAATTCGTCCGAGCGCACAGTCGCCGCGCGGAATCCGTCCTTGCAGACGATGACGCCGCCGCCGGTCGCATCGTGATCAATCTCCCCGATGAGGCCATGAGTCGCCTGCGCCTCGAACCACGCCAGTCGTTCCGGCCAGAACGACTCCGCGTAGCTGGAGAAGAGGACGAGGCCGCCGGCCCGCGTCACGCGCGCGGCCTCTGTGAGCAGGGCTGTCCGGTCCACCCCGAAGGCGGAGATCCCGTTCTGAATGCAGATCACGGCGTCGAAGGTTTCGTTCCGGAAGCCGAGATGGAGAGCGTTCATTGCCGTGAGATGAGTCGCGGCCAGGGCGGGATTCCGCCTCGCCATCCTGAGACTTGCGAGCGAGTTGTCTATTCCGACGAGAGAGCGCACGCCGGGCGCGAGTTCCTTCATCACCCGGCCGTAGCCGCAGCCCAGCTCCAGCACGACGTCGTCGCGACCGACTCTCGATGCGGCGAAGGCGACCTCGGCCTCGAGATATTCGCGAGCCGCGGGAGGGGCCACGTCGTAACAGCGCTGCAGTCTTTCCGCAGCGAGATTCTCGGAATAATAGCCTCGGTGGAGGCGCGCCGAGCGCTGATGGAGGACCGTATCCCCGGGTTCGTCCAGCGGCCGGCGCACCACGCGGCCTCGTTCACCACCGGCTTCGCCGCCGCAGGGCGGCGATGTGCGCCGTGTGGTGCTTCCCGTGCCAGGCATAGAGGGCAAGCATGCGGTCGAGCGGCATCACGCCCAGCTCCGGATGCCGGAGGGTGCGGGCGAACTGTTCGTCGCTCATCGCACGAAGGAGCGTGACCCATCGCCGGTGGAGCGCGTCGAGAAGATGGAGCGAGATCTCGGCGGAGGTCTCGCGGCTGTCGGGTAATTCGGCCCAGAGCTCCTGGTGATACGGTTTGATCGTCGGCTCGTCTTCGGTGAGAGCGAGCTTGAAGCGCGCGAAGCTGTTCATGTGGCTGTCCGCCACGTGGTGCACGAGTTGCCGGACCGTCCAGCCGCCGGTTCGATAGGGGGTGTCCATCCGGCTCTCGGAGAGGCCCGAGACCGCCTCCTTCATGAGCAGTGGCGCGGCGGCTATTTCCTCGATCATCCGGTCGCGCTCACGCCGCGCGTGAGGACCGGCGTACGTGAACCGGCCGATTGGGTAGCGGAGGTCTTCATCCATGGTCATGCTCCTCGTCTCTCACCTGGGAAGAGGATCCGCTTCCGGGAGCGAGCCACGCCACTTTCGTGCCAGGGGATAGCTCAGTCGAACTCCCTGCGCGCGGGTGGAAAGTCGGGTCCGACGTTGCCCACGGCGATGTCCGCGACGAAGTAATTCTCGCCCCGGATCGGCGAGCCCGCCATTCGCCGCAAGAGGGCGATCTGCCCGACGTGCGTGTGCGCATCCGCCAAGGGGCCCTGGAAGAGGCGCTCCGCCGGAGCTCCAAGAAGTTTCGTTTCAGCGAGCGCCTGGTCGAGAGCGCCGAGCCCGGCGAAAAATCTGGAGGCCTCGGCGTTCCATTCCCCGGGCGTGGAACTGTGCCATTTCTGCGCACCTTGTACGAGGCTCAACGCCCAATCGAGCAGGTCGTTCACATGGGCAAGAATCTCGATGGGGGTGCGCGTCGTTTCTCCGAAACGGCGCGTCGCGAAATCTCCCGGCACTCCGCTCACGACCTTGCCGCCGCGGTACGCCAGGGTGGCGACCACATGCCGGAGGAACGCCGGCTCGAATTCGGGACGATCCGTCATCGCGCTACCTGTCCCTACTCGATATCCGATTGAGTGAATTCTCCACCTTCGCGCCCCTCGATTCCGGCTGAGTCATCGGCGAGGAGAGGCCTCGGGCCGGCACCTTCTTCGCCGGCCTCGTTCCAGTAGGCCCTCAACACCCGTCGCTCGAGATAGGCACGCGCATGGGAGTTGATGGGATGGGCGATATCCTGGAACGTGCCGTCCTGCGATTTCCGGCTGGGCATGGCGACGAAGATCCCGTTCTTGCCTTCGATCACCTTCAAGCCGTTGATCTTGAACGAATCTGCCAAGACGACGGCCGCGAAGGCCCGCAGCTTCCCGTTGCTCTGCAGAAAAATCTTGATGTCCGTGATCGGAATGGGCGGCGCGATTCCAGTGAGAAGCTCATTCATTGGCGGTCCTCCAGAACGATCGGCGTTCGAGCGATTCCCGGTCAGTGGGCCCGAAGGAGCTCCGGGCGAGGTCGAGAACTGGCGATAGATCCAGGTCGCGGAGACGGCAGACTGCGGCGGTCGGCAGGCGAGCGGGAAGCAAGGGCAGGCCAGGGCGTGGAGAGGGCAAGCACCGGCGGACGGGGACGACCCGATTTCGAGCCGGTCCCGCGGACCACGACGAGCACAAGCCGACGACGCACGTCAAGGGGACCTCCCGGACGATTCGAGCATGGGTGGTCCGGCTGCTTCACAGGAACGAAACGACAGATTCGCGAAGCAGTATACCACAGGCCGGCGGCCGGTTCGCCAAATTCGGGGATCAGTCGTCGGATTCGAGGTGGAACCAGTGCATGATGCGATGCACGACGGGAGTGAACATCACGCCGACCACGACCAGGAACACTACCCCCGAGAACATCGAGTAGATTCCGGCGAAGAGCTTCCCGGCGCTCGTCTGCATGACGGCGGCAAGCCCCATCCCGCTCAGGATGAGCGAGGCGTTCAGGAAGGAATCAATCCACGTCATGTGCTCCGTGGCGTGGTATCCGACCATGCCCGCCCCCAGGGCCAGCAGGACCAAGCCCAGTGCTGCGCCCCAGTGCACCGCGAGCCGTTCGAGAAACTGCGACCGGCTCAGAAGCGGCTGCTCGTGCCGTTCGTAGTTCCAGCGTCGCATCTCTAACCTCCCGGGCCTTCGACCAGCGTGCCGCCGAAGGCCTGCCGGCCCGCCGCCGCCGGCTCGTAGGCGACGTGCACGTTTTCCCGCGGACGACCGCAGATCTTCGCAATCGCCTCTGTGAGCTGCCGAACCTCCGTCTGCAAGGTATCACCGGGCGGAGTGGATCGCTTCGTGACTTTCACGAAGACGGGCATCACGCCGGCCGGACCCCCCTCGTTCTCAGCGTATTCCTCGGGCCGCAGGGTCCTCACACGAACCCACGTCGCCTGCGGCGGGGAACCGAGCACCCTGCCGGTCGCGTCGGCCAGGCGTTGAGCCAGGGTCTCTCCCGCGCTCGCTTCGACAGCGCCCACGATTTCGATTTCCAGCAGTGGCATGATGTCTTGATCCTCGTCTGGGCTCGCGGTGGAGCCCCTCACGTGCGGCTGCCGGCCCAGAGGTCGGCGCCGGTCAGCGAACCAGGTACAGAATCCCGACGATCAACCCGATCACGATGACGACGGATCGGAGGACGTTCGGCTCGATGCGGCCGGCGAGCCTGCCGCCGAGGGCGCCGCCGAGGAGCGCTCCGCCCGCCATCACGAGCGCAGCGGACCACACCACCCGGCCGGAGAAGGCGAAAAAAACAGCAGCGGCCACGTTTGTGCTGAACGCGATGGCCTGCTTTAGCGCGTTGAGCCGCGTCAGGCTATCGTTCAACAGCAGCGCCAGCACCGCAAGCACGATCACGCTGAGACCCGCGCCGAAGTACCCGCCGTAGACGGCCGCGAGGCATACTGGGATCATGGCCCATGTTTCCGGGACGGGATTCGATCGCCCACTTCCCGCGCGCCGATGCAGCCATGAGCGGAGCGGCCCTTGCACGGCGAGGAGCCCCGATGCCGCCAGGATCAGGAAGGGGATCAGCGTCCGGAACGCGCGCTCGCCCGTGTGGAGCAGGAGCAAGCCGCCCGCGATGCCACCGATGACCGCCGCAGGGAGGAGCGTGAGGATGCGGTTTCGCTGCCCATGAAGGTCCCTCGATTGGGCGAGCGTGGCTCCGAAGTAGCCGGGCGAGAGCGCGACGGTGTTGGTCACATTGGCGGCGATTGCGGGAACGCCGGCTGCGACGAGCACCGGGAACGAGATGAGCGTGCCCCCACCGGCAAGGGCGTTCACGAACCCGGCGGCCAGGGCGCCGAGCGCCACGAGGGCATAGTCGAGGCCGGTCAGCATCGGAGGATCGGCGTCCCTTCCGCGTGGATGCCGGCGGCGGCGAGCATCAGAGACCGTACCAGAACTGTTCGGCCTGGCGCAGTTCGGTCCATCGTTCCTGGGCCGGCACATTCTTGAGGAACCGGTTCAGGTTGCCGTAACGGTGCAGCAACATCAGCGCCATGATCCGGCGGCTGAGTTCCTCTGTGAGATCCGGGTCCTTGTAGCCATACGAGCGGAGGAAGATCCGGAAGAGGTCCTTGTCCCCCGGCGTGAGAAAGAGGCCCACGGCGCAGAACTCGTACTCGACGCTCCCGACCATTGACGGCTCGAAGTCAATCAGCCCGGAGAGTGTGCACTGTGCCCCTGAGCGGCGCACGAACACGTGCTGCGGCATCAGTTCGGTGTGGAGCGGAGCCAGGCGGGGCGGGCCGGTCGAGTCGAGACCGGACTCGCTCAGGTAACGAGGGATCTGTGCGATCCACGCTTCGTCGAGCCCCCAGCGCCGGTGGTTGTCCGCGACGCTCCGGCGTTGCTGCTCGATGAGCGGCCGCCAGCGGAAAGGGGCGGCATCGAACAACTCCACAGGGAGATCGTGGAGCGCGCGCACGGCCTCTCCGAGCTGGGCGAGGAGACTCCGCCGGCCGGCATCCGGGAGATCGCGCCAGGCC
This sequence comes from Candidatus Eiseniibacteriota bacterium, assembly GCA_020052115.1. Taxonomy (GTDB): domain Bacteria; phylum Eisenbacteria; class RBG-16-71-46; order JAGVPR01; family JAGVPR01; genus JAGVPR01. The sequence goes on along the minus strand of JAGVPR010000232.1, from coordinate 5,895 downwards.
TCTGCGAGCGGAATCCCGTCGAGCTGTTCCATGACCACGTACAGGAATCCCCCCCACGATCCGGAGGCGAAGAGCCGAGGGGTCGCAACCGGCAGCCGTCCATGCAGCCGGTCCAGGAAGACGCTCTCGCCGCGATGGAAGTCTGCGTCTTGCGGTGAGAACGCCTTGATGATGTGGCGTCCGGCGGATGAGAACACGAGTTGGGAACTCTCCGTCATCCTCGTGCAATCCGAGGACAAACGGTGCCGCCCGCAGATTGCCTGTGCGAGTCTCAGGCTCAGCTCGTGGCTCTGGAGGAGCGCCTCGAAGGAGACCGACTCGAACCTCTCCGCCACTGGACCGCTCATGGTAGATGGAATCTCCTCGAAACCGCAGCCGCTCCGCCCGGGCGACCTAGCGCTCGATGATCTCCGCGGAGATCTCCGTCGCGTCGGCCACGAGCCGCGTGCACAACTCCTCCACGAGGCGCTTGTCGTGCGCTTCCTGCCGGCCCTCCGGCGTTCCGAGGTCGCAGCCGAGTAGTTCGCGGCAGAAGAGCGAGCCATGCCGCTCGCGAAATCGCGCCATGAACTCTCCCGCAAGGATGTACAGCCGTTCCTTGCCTTCCTTGTCTCCCGTGCGGGTGGTTCCAAACTTGAGGCCGAGCGCCATGAGCGCCCCCGTGACGGCTCCGCATAAATGACCTGTGCGGGCGACACCGCCGCCGAAGGGGGATGCGATGCGGAGGGCGACATCTTCCGCAAGGCCGAACCGGGCCGCGTGAGTGGACAGTACGATCTGAGAGCAGTTGAAGCCGTCCTGGAAGCTCTGGGCGATTCGATCGGTCTGCCGAGACATGAAGCCCTCCGAAGTCCGAGTCAGGGGTGATCCACACTTCGCGCGCGAGTGACGAAAGAGCACGAGTTTCGGTCTGTGCGACGGGCGATCCCGCCGACGCCCCGGTCCCACCGATGTCTGCCTGTTCGTACGAGGCTCCCTTGCCGGCCGGCGGCTCCATCGGCGTGTCGGGTGAAGCACTTTGCTCGTGGTGCATCGCTCGACCTCACGCGCCCGTCTCGAGGCATCGGAGCATCTCCGTGACGCGCGCCAGATGATAGTCGTCGTGCTCGGAGGCGAAGAGCATCATGTCCACGACGCGCATCGGTTGCTTGAGTCGCGGATGCTCAGCGACTCGTTCCCGGGCGGGAGAGTCGAGGCTCTCGAGCCTGGAGACAAAGAGACCTCTGCGAGCGCGGAACTCACTGAGGATGCTCGGCAGGGGCCGCGAATTGTACTGGGCGTGGGATGTCCGCTTGTTCGTCATCTCCGCCGGCCGGAGTGTCCGGAGGCCTGCGGCGAAGTCATCGAGCCGGCCGAGCCACAGGGATTCGACCTCGACAAGGTGCCCGGCGTTCTCCTGAATGGACCATTTCTCGTCGAGCCGCCGGGTGATCAGGTCGGCGGAGAGGGTGGCGATTCGATCCTCGAGCCGGGCGGGAGTGCCTCTGAGGCGCTCGAGAAACCCGGGGAAGAGCGACAAGGGGGTGTCCGTCGGAAACGTCCGATCGGTCCAAGGCAACTGATTCATAGAGCGCCTGCCCTCCCGCTGCGCCGACGCTTCAGTGAGGCATCGGTGGCTCTGCGTCCGCGCGGCCTTTCGAGGCTTCAGTCAATCCGAGAATGGCGCCGACCATCCCCATGACCCAGCCGGCGGGATAGGGCAGAAGGACGAGCGCCCACCACTTCGAGCGCCCCGAGTCTCCTCCCACTCCGCCGATCGCGCTCATCGCCCAAAGCGCCGCGAAGCCGAGCGCCGTCAGAACGAATGCCCACAGGAGCAGCTTCCGGCGCCGGCTCCTGCCGAGAAACGTGCCCAGAGCCACCATGCCGCATCCCGGCAGGATGATGAGGGATCCCTCGAGCGGGTCAACAGCCCCGATCAGCATGAGCACCAGGCCCGCGATGACCATGATCCGCGGCCGGCGCCAAGGCGTCGTCACAAGTCTTCCTACTTGAACCCGAGTTTCTTCCACAGCAAGAGTCCCGGACAGATTCCCGTAAGGCCGGCGAAAAGAAAGACCGCCACCGGCACATAGAGGAACCAGTGCACCCGGCTCAGACCGGTGAGGAGTATGCCGACGAACACGATGGTCGCAATGGTCAGAAACTGCATCCTCAAAGCGCTCATGATCGGTTCCTTTCCCGAGCCCGACAGGTCGCGTCGGTGCCTCTGCTCAGAGATCCTTGACCCCGGAGGACTTCGAGCCGAGCTAATCTCCTCGGCTCGCCCCGCAGCGCCAGCATTCGGTGAACTGGTGCTCGCACTCCTCTCCGCAAGACGCACACTTCCAGCTGCCGGGATCTGCCCCAGAGCTCGGCTTGGAGCCGCGGTAGTCCCGGAGGACTTGCCGTGCCTCAGCGACACGGCTGTCATCAATCACCCAGACAGTGGGCAGCGTGTCGGGGGTCAGCGGAGCCCCGCCCCGTGCGCCCCAAAGGGCTTCGCCTCGAACCTTGGCCTCGATTCCATGCGATTCCAGAAGGCCTCTGACGAATTGCGCCTCCATGGGGTTCTGCGCGACGAACACCTTTTTCACGGTCCGTCTCCCCTGGGCGACTCTGCAGGCGCCTGCTCGCCGCCCTGCGTGCTCCTCGTCTTGCCCACCCGCGGGGCCGAATCAGCGCTCTGAAGGCGGTTGGGAGTTATCTGCGCAGCATGATGCTGCACGTGGGGCGAGTTGTCCAGGAGCAGCTTCGAGACGCTGAGCCCGGGTCGTTTGACCTACCAGGATAAGCCCGGCGCCGCTCGGACGTAGGTGTCGGACACCAGCTGGCTCAACATGAAGTCCGCCGCGTCGGCGCGGGAGATGCGCACCGTCCGGAAAAAGCCGCCGACATGACGACCGTGACGGGAATACCCGCGCGCGGGGCCATCGGTCAGCGCTCCAGGTCGCACGATGGTCCACTCCACCTCGCTCTTTGCGATCAACCGCTCCTGCCGCGTCTTGTCCCAGAAGTAGAAGGGGAGTATCAACGGAACAACAAGCAGCGTGTAGTACAGACCCATACGTCCGGCACTGTCTCCGATGCCGGGGATGCTCGGCAGACGAGGCGCGAGACTCCGTAAGTCCTCATGGCGCTCAGAATGTGCCGGGTTCCTTCCGAGAGAATGCGATTTGGATAGAGGTATCGCCTGTGGCCCAGCGCGGCGGACGGCAAGATCGCGTACGCCAGGAACAGGACGAGAATCGTCATCCGGCCCCTCTTTCATTCGCTCGGCACGAAGAACCCGGGGAAGCCACCGTCAGCGTGCCGCTCCGCTCTCATGTGTGGGAATACAACGCCGTGCTCAAGTACTTCATCCCTGAATCCACTGCCACCGTAATCACCGTTCGGCCGGGTCCCAGACGATCGGCGATCCGCAGCGCGACCGCCACATTTGCCCCTGTGGATGTGCCGGCGAAGATGCCTTCATGCCGGGCGAGGCGCCGGGCGGTCGCCATCGCTTCCTGAGTGGATATCGTCTGGATCTCGTTGGCGAGTGTGTTACTCCACAACGGGACGATGAAGCCGGCGCCGGTACCTTCGATCTTGTGAGACCCGCTCTGCCCGCCCGACAGCACAGCCGACTCCTCGGGCTCTACCGCGACGATGTGCACCGCGTCGCTATGGGCCCGAAGGCGCTTAGAGATCCCCCGCAATGATCCGGCAGTGCCCACGCTCTGGACGAAGGCGCTGACCTGCCCGTTGGACTGCTCCCATATCTCCTCGCCCATCCGCTCGTAGCTCGAAAGCTGATCAGTATTGTTCAACTGATCCGTCCAGTAACTCCCGGGAGCGGACGCGAGGCATCTCGCGGTCTCGATCATCTCGAGAGTCAGAGCCTTCGTCGTCCCGCCGGTTGGGCTGGCGACTAGCGTGAGGTGGGCCCCCAGCGCCTTCATGTGGTCCCGTTTCTCCTTGCTGAAGGCCTCCGATGTCACGATCTGGACCGGGATGCGCTTCGCGGCGCAGACGAAGGCGAGCGACACGCCCGTGCTTCCACCCGTGTATTCGACCAACGAACCGCCCGGCCGCAGCCGTCCATCCGACTCGGCCGCCTCAATTGCGCATTCCGGCCATCGTGATCACCCAGATCGCTTCATCGTGATCACTGAGATCGGATCATCGTGATCGGAGCGAAGCGACGCTGGCCGCTGTTCAGTCCGTGGTCTTGGCTTCCTTTCTCCGTGAAGGTCCTTTTAGCACGAGACGGTGGGCGTTGTGAAGCACCCGATCGCAGATGGCGTCGGCCAGGGTGGGGTCCGCCAGGTACTCGTGCCACTTCCCTGGCGGCAGCTGGCTCGTGATGATCGTGGATCGGTTTCCGTGTCGGTCCTCGAGGATCTCGAGGAGATCCTGACGTTCGGCGTCGCGCACGGGGGTGAGCGCCCAGTCGTCGAGGACGAGCACGTCGCTGCGGGCGAGCTTTCCGAGTAGGCGCACGTAGGTTCCGTCGGCCCGGGCGAGGGTGAGTTCGTCAAAGAGCCGGGAGGCTCTGCGGTAAAGGGCATGGTAGCCCTTGCGGCAGGCCTGCTGCGCGAGGGCGCACGCGATGAAGGTCTTCCCGGTGCCGGTGGCCCCCGTGAGGATCACGTTCTGGTGCTCCTGGACCCAGCGGCAGGTGGCGAGCTGGCGCATCACGGCCCGATCGAGTTCCCGGCGGGCGGCGTAATCGATGTCCTCCACGCAGGCCTGGCTCATCTTGAGCTTGGCCTCTTTGAGGCAGCGGGCGAGACGCCGGTTCTCGCGATGGAGCCACTCGGCATCGACGAGAAGCCCGAGCCTCTCATCGAAGGACAGCCGAGCCGTCTCGGCGTCTTGTTGTTGCTGGGCCCAGGCGCCAGCGATCACCTCGAGCCTGAGAGCTTTGAGCTTCTCCATCGTGGGTTCGACGAGCATGAGGTCCTCCCGTCCCAAAGGGGGTAGCTGGGTACTGGCCCGGGGTGAGATCGTTCGTCCTCGGGCCCCTGGGTGCGTCGATTTCACAGTGGATGTCCTCATCGGTAGTACTCCGGTCCACGGAGGTTCCCGTGAAGGAGCGGCACACTCGTCTCAGGCGTCGCCGCAAGCGCCACGCGGTCGAGTCCGTGCTTGAGGATGGCGTCCACGTGGCGGTAGGAGCGCGCACGCACGGCCACGGCCCGAGCGCACGCGGCCTCGAGCCGCTCACGTCCGTAGCGACGCTCCAGGCGCAGGATCCCGAGACAAGAGCGATACCCCTGCTCCGGATGCGGACGGTCGGCGAGGATGGCGCCGACGAGTCGCTCGGTCTCAGGACCGATGGTCGAGGCCCAGCGGATGATCCGAGACGGCGACCACTCCAAGTGGCTGCGGTGGGCCTTGGGCATGTGCTCGGCGAGGGTGGTGTGCCGGCCGCGCTCGGTGCTTCGCCGGTGGGAGGCGATCCGCTGGCCACGCAGGAAGATCTCCACGGTCGTGCTCGTCAGCCGTGCTTCAACCTGCTCGCGCCGGTGCGAGTGATGGACCGAGTAGTAGTGGTGATCACACTCGACGTGGTAATCGATGTTGACGCGCACCTTCTTCCACTCGCCGTAGAGGAAGGGTGTGGCGGGAAGCGGCTTCAAGGCCGGCCGGTCCAGGCGCTCGAAGAGCTCCCGGCGGCTGGCGCCGTAGAGCCGCATCCGCCGGTTGTTGAGATCGATGAGCAACTCGGCGATCCGCGCATTCAGAGCGGCCAGGGAAAAGAAGGTCTCGTGCCGAAGCCGCGCAAGGATCCAGCGCTCGGCGACCTGCACCGCCACCTCGACCTTCGCCTTGGAATGAGCAGTCAACTACACGGGATGCAGCGGGTGAGAAGCGATTCTTCCGGGTGACACATCCCTTCCACCCTCTTCAGGGGAGGGAGTTTTCACT
>JAGVPR010000196.1 GCA_020052115.1 Candidatus Eiseniibacteriota bacterium | reverse complement strand
GGAGGTTCGCGAGCGCGGCCCGGCCGCGCGACAGCAACCGGCCCAGCCGGGCGATCGGCTTTGCTGCGCCGCGGCGGTTTGCATCGTGTCTCAACATGGCTCCAAGCTCATCGCTGAGGGCACTCGAATGATGTGGTGAGCCGCTGCTGATCAGAGGTGGCCCAAACCGTGGGGTTCCTGTTCAATCGTCGGCAGTGATCGGTTTTCCCTGAAGCGTGAAATGAACAACGGGTCACAACGGATGAACTGGTGAGCGGTAGCGGGGTCCACGGAGCGGAATTAATGATCCAGAGAGCCCGGCACTGGGCGGGGGTCTTCCGCGGGCGATGTGATAAGTCGGCGCGGCGACGATGCGCCGGTCACCGGTCGAATCGAGATCGTTCGATCCGTTTCTACGAAGCTGAGGACTTCTTCAGCGCCGACTGTATGGTCGCGGCGAGGGCTTCCCCGCGGCAGCTCTCTCCCATTCCCGCGAGCGACCCGTCGCGCGCGACGACGAGGGGACTCGGGATGGACCGCACGAGGAAGGCCCCGGCATGGGCGCTGCTCCAGCCCTTCTGCTCGTAGATGTGCCTCCAGGTCATGCCGCGCGCGTTGATCCAGCGGCGGTAGTCCTCGACCGACGTCCTCTCGGGGAAGTCGAGCGAGACGGACAGCACCTCGAACCCCAGGCCGTGGTACTTCTCGAAAGCAGCGCGGAGCCCGGGCAACTCGGCCCGGCACGGGCCGCACCACGTAGCCCAGAAGTCGATCAGCAGCACCCGGCCGCGGTAGTCGGCGATAGAAACCGGATTGCCGTCAATGTCGGTGCCCTCGAGCGGGATCGGCCAGAGCGCGGCGACGACGTCTTCCTGGAGGAACTGGCCGGCGATGCTCATCGCCTGGTCGTCGGCGCGGTACTTCGCGGCGAACTCCTTCACTCTCGGTGCGAGGGACGCCCTCGCATCCCCGGCTTCGACCAGGTCCATCATGAGGATCCATGCCGCGGCCGCTCCCGCGAACGGCGTGCCTTCGGGAACCTGGATGAACCGGGCCCGCGCCGGAGCCGCCGTCTCGGACCAACGCGCGTCATCCGCTTTCGCCGGGAGGCTCTTGCAGAAGGCCGCCACGCCGGCGCGGTAGCGGGCCTCGGCGGCTTTCTCGGGATCTCTTGCTGCCGGCAGGTAGGTGTCCACTTCCTTGAGGACTCCGTCGGAGAGGGGGCCCCAAGGCTCCCACGTGGAGTGGATCGCAGAGATCGCGCGTATCCTCTCGATCCCTTCGTCGAAGGAGCCGGTGCTCTCGAGCCGTCGCCGCGCGGCCAGGCGCTGGGCCTCGAGGTCGAGGCGGGCCGCCGTCATCTGCCAGTCGAACCAGATCCGTCCATTGCGGCGGAAGGCCGCATTACTGGCACGGACCCAGCGGTCGAGGCTGTCGGCATCCGGAACCGAGATCGGCGGCTCGTCGAAGCGGGGCAGTCCCTGCGCGAACGCGGCGCCGTGGGTGGCCGCGTTCGTCCGCGCCTTTTCGAGCAGCCCCGCGAAACGCGCGTCGCCGCGCACCGATTCGAGATCCCCGTCGCCTTCGAGCGTCATCGTGTCGTCGAGCCCGGCGTCAAGGGAGCGCGTGAGCCATTCGATCGCCTCGTTCACGCGTCCGGCGCGGCCGTACACGCACGCGACGTTGTATGCCCCCTCGCGGCCGCGCGGAACGAGTTGCTCCTGGCTCCGGAACGCGGCGATCGCCGCCGCCGTGTCCCCGGAGTCGAGGGCGCGATAGCCGGAATCGCCGAGGGCCGCGTAGCGGCGGGTGATCTGTTCGTCGTGGAGGGCCGGCACTCCCGCACGCTCCGCGCGAGGCGCACCTTTGGAGCAGGAGAGACAGAAAGCGGAGGCCACCAGGGCGAGCAGGACGGCGACGTGCCTCATCGTGGATCATCCTTTCCGGTCGTTCCGGTTGCGCGGACGTGGCGGATCACGCCCGTCGCCCGGCCAATCGGAGCGCAGCAAGACGGCCGCGCGGGAGCATGACTCAAGGAGCGACGCCGTGCGCCGCATTCTAGCACGGCTAGCACGCTTGCGGCGGCAGCGGGCCCGCAGCCGAGGGCCGACGCTCGACGCTCATGGCGCTGTCGAGGCTATTGACAGGGGTGCAAGGGATGTTCAAACTCCTATTCTAAACCGCAAGTGGGCCTTACTGCGACGATGAGGGAGGGGCTCGCTGGCGACGCACCGGTGTTGGAGACGGCGGGAGTGGTGGCGGCGCCATCAGGTGGGGGGAGGAGCTACATGGACAAGCCGATCAACGGGAGCTTCCCGGAGTGCAAGAAGTGTCATGACGGAGTGTTGATTCCTTTGTCGGACTATGGCCGTGATGGCGCCCCGATCATGTACAAGGCGTGGGTCTGTTCCAACCCGATCTGCGGATTCAATCTCAGGATTGACAACGGCGAGATCAGCCTGGGAAGGACGATCGGGTCCTCGTTGAAGTAGCCGGAACCGAGGGCGGCTCGATGATCTCGCTGGCGCCCAGAGCGGATTCCGGGCCAAGTTCATCGGAGCGCCCCGGCGTGCCCGCGGTGTTGCGTGCGTGCCGGGGCGCTCTCTTTTCGGCGCCGGCGTCCGAGGCGACGCCGGCGGCATCCGGGGAGGACGAGTGCTGATCCGCGCGGTCATCTTCGATCTCGACAACACCCTCACCGACTTCATGACGATGAAGGACCGCGCGGTTGATGGGGCCATTGATGACATGGTGGACGCGGGCCTGACCGGCTCGCGCGCGGAGATCAAGGACAAGATCTACCGCATCTACCGCCGGGAAGGGATCGAATACCAGAACGTCTTCGACCTCTTTCTCCAGGAGGAGCTGGGCCGCGTGGACCACAAGCTCCTCGCCTCGGCGATCATCGGGTACCGGCGCGCGCGGGATTCGTTCCTCGTGCTCTACCCGCACGTCCACTACACGCTGGTGGAACTCATCCGCCGCGGGCTGAAGCTCGCCGTCATCTCGGACGCCCCGGCGCTGCAGGCGTGGCTTCGGCTCGCGCAGCTCAAGCTGCAGACGTTCTTCGAGCACGTCATCACCTTCGACGACACTGGCGAGCGCAAGCCGAGTCCGGCGCCGTTCCAGCGAGCGCTCTCGCTGCTCGGCCTGGGGGCCGGCGAGGTGCTCATGGTGGGGGACTGGCCGGAGCGCGACATGGTGGGCGCCGCGAAGCTCGGCATCCGCACGGTGTTCGCGCGCTACGGCGACACGTTCGGAACGGTGGATTCGGGCGCCGACTATGAACTCGACGACATCATGGGGCTGATCTCGATCATTGATCACCTGAACGCCGGCGGCCCGCTCGGCGCCGCGGCAAAGGTCCTCGGCGCTCCGCAGACTCCGGGCCAGGGCGGGAAGGAGGAGCGCGGATGAAGGTCGTGACCGCGGATGAGATGCGCGCCATTGACCGCGCCGCCATTGACGGGTGCCGGATACCGAGCCTGCTTCTCATGGAGAACGCCGGCAACGGCGTGTCCGAGGGGATTCGCCGGCGCATCGGCGAGATGCAGGGACGCCGGATCGTCATCGTCTGCGGCAAGGGGAACAACGGCGGCGATGGACTCGTCGTCGCCCGCCGCCTCCACGAGGCCGGGGCGCGGGTCCGCGTCTTCCTCCTGGGGTCGCGCTCCGAGATGTCCCCCGACGCGGTGCACAATCTGGAGCGCGTGATGTCGCTCGGCCTGCGGCCCGACGAGATTCTGGAGGAAAACGCCCTGCCGCAGATCCAGGAGGGGCTCGAGGGGGCGGACCTCGCAGTGGATGCCATCTTCGGGACCGGCACCTCCGGCGCGCCGCGCGGCGTGGCTGCGGGCGCCATCGAGATCCTGAACGGCGCCGGCGTGCCGATCGTCTCGATTGACATCCCATCGGGTCTGGACGCGAGCACCGGGCGCGCCGAAGGCGCCTGCGTGCGGGCCGCCGCCACCTACACGATGGGGCTCCTGAAGCGCGGGCTGGCGCTCTATCCCGGCCGCGAGATGGCGGGTCTCGTCGAGGTCGTGGAGATCGGCATCCCCGAGTCGGTCGTGGATTCCATGGGGATTCGCATCGAGGCTCTGGATCGCGAGTGGGCGCGGACGCGGTTGCCCGTGCGCCGGCCGAACGCGCACAAGGGCGACTGCGGGCACATCCTGATCGTCGGCGGTTCCGTCGGGCTCACGGGCGCCGTGGCG
>JAGVPR010000079.1 GCA_020052115.1 Candidatus Eiseniibacteriota bacterium | reverse complement strand
GCCAAGGGAACGGGGGGCCGTCCAGCCGTGGAATCTCCGCGGCGACAGCCGCGCGCGCCTCGCGTGAGACGACCACGAACCCGGCCCCTGCCATCTCCTCGAGGGTCGTAAGCGTCTCGTATGCAGGGAACCCGGATTCCGTGAGCAATTCCGGGATCGTGCGCGGGGTCTCGAGCAGAGCGCGAAGATGTGCGGCGGGCCCCGGAAGAGGCGGCGGGGCGTCCGGCACCGGCTCGACGGATGCGTCGGAGGTGAATCGCGTTGATCTGAGGTTCGCCACCTCATCGAGACGCCGCACGCCCTCATGGATGGCGCGCTCGATGGAGAGGCCCGAAGGGATCGGCGAGCGCGAGGGTGGCGCCTCGGTGTCGAGTTCGAACGACCCGTCCGGCTGCGCCAGCAGGAAGTCCACCTCGGACTGCGCATGCAGGGCGAGCGCGGGGTAGAGCGCTTCGGGGTCCACGCCCTCGGCGCGGATCAGCACTTCGACGAGGTCGTCGCCGCCACCCTCGACGATCATCCGGGCGCGGTCGCCCTGCGCCGGCTCGAGGAGATCGAGCGCGATGAGAAGGCGCACGAGACGCCCCTCTGCGGGATGAGCGGCGGCGATCTGCCCCTGCCGGATATCGAGACGGAGCGTGCGCCCGCCGGTGACGACCCGAAGCAGCCCCGACTTGCGCTGGAGCGCGATCATCTGGAGCAGCTCGAGGGGTCCTAGCTCGCGCAGCTTGCCCGAGAGCGCCACTTCATCCCTCCTGGACGGTGCCGCGGCCGATCATGCGGCCATCCTCTCGGTGGCCGCCGGCTCTTGCGCCGCCGGGACCGAGAGACAGCTCCAGAACGACGCGCCGTAGAGAAGGAGCGTGGCGGCGACGGCGAACGGGATCCGGGTCGAGAAGTCCTCCTGGTAGAAGAGGACGGGGTAGGCGTTGATCACGAGCCCCCTGTGGATCACGAAGACGAGAATCGCAGCCGTGCAGACGGTCAGCGCCCAGGCTGCGCGCAGGCGTCCCGCGAGGACCAGGCTCATCCCGGGGAAGATCGCCGCGGCAGTCCCCGTCAGAATGCGAACTCCCTGTCCCTCGTGCTCGATCAGCCGGTCGAGGAGAAGGGCGGAGTACTCGGGGGACCGGAGTCCCGCGAGCGCCTCCCCGCAGCGCCGGCAATAGGCGTGGCCTTCTAGACGCCGCACGCAGCGGCGGCAGACGACCCGGCCGCAGTTCGCGCAGCCGTTCGTTCCGAGGAAGGCGTTTGCTCGGCGCGAGACGAGAAGCCCGAGCAGCCAGAGAATGAAAGCCGCCGGAAGGAGCAGGTCCAGACGACCGCGAGGAGCAAACGTCGCGAGCAGATCCGGGGGCCTCGCCGTGGCGGCGCGCCCGGCCAGCGCCGCGCTCCAGAAGATCGAAGGCGCGAGCGTGGCGTCCATGAGGGCCAGGTGGGGTGCGGCGTCCGCGTAGCGCGCCATCTCGGCGACCCGTTCGAAGTCGCATGCGTTGGCTTGCGCGAGTTCCTCGTCGGCCCGCACGAAATCCAGCCGCCGGGTATAGACCTGCGAGAGGTTGAAGTGCGCCTCCACGCTTCTCGGATCGCGCTCGAGGGCCTTTCGGTAGAGCGCCTCGGCCTTCGCGTCATCCTTGGCGATGAGAGCGAGGTTTCCCTGGTTCACGAGCCCTTCGGAGCGGGGACCTAGGGCGTGCTCCGCTTGCGCGAATGCGGCGTCGGCATCCTCGTACCGCCCGCCTCGCTTGAGATTCAGCGCGCGGACGAAATGGAGGAGCCCGTTTTCGGGGTCCGCCGATGAGAGGCTCGCCAGTCGCTGTTCGAGCCTGTCGCTGTAGCCGATGTCCTGGGCGAGCGCCGCGGTGTAGACCGGCTCGGCCGGATCCATGGCCGCGATGAGCCTGGGGAAGGTGAAGTAGAAGGTGCCGGTGAGCGCCGCCGCGAGCAGAAGCACCACGATGAATCGTCGCTCGGCGCTGGAGAGGTGCGGCTGGAGCCATCCCAGGTAGAAGGCGAGTGTCGCCAGAATGCCGGCCCCCGCGGCGAGAGGCGCTCCGACAACGAGCCACGAGGCCAGCGGCGCGATCCGCGGCCCGAGCGGTTTCGTCAGCGCCTCCTCCGGCACGTGCGCCAGGTGGCGCCACCCGCGCACCAGGAGATAGCTGGCCACCAGAACCGTCGAGATGAGGAGCACGTAGACCAGGTACAGCACCCCGTTCACGACCATGAGGTGCTGGTAGCGGAACTCATTCGATAGAATGTCGAACGCCGTTCCCAGGTGCGAGAGCGCTGCGCTCGGATTCGAGAACATCTGCAGCCGCGCCAGCGAGAAGCGCGGATCCGGAAAGGCCGGGTCCATCTCCATGGAGCGCTCGAAGAACTCCTGGGCCTCCGCTCGCTTGCCGGCGCGCCGGGCCTCGATGCCTTTGAAGTAGAAGTAGTGCGCCGGTATAATGAAACTCTTGATTCCGTGCTCGCGCCTGAATTCCCGCAGCTCCTCGATTCCGAATGAACCCGCGTAGGCCGGAAGCTGGAACTCCTGCCCGGCTGGTTGGGCCGTCGCGGGCGGAGCCAGAAGGACAATGAAGGCGGCGAGGAAAGCTCTGCGCATCGTATCCTCCGGAGGCGTCCGGCGGGGTTGAGGAGTCCGGGCGCTGATCCGGTTATCGTCCACTCGGGACGGAACTTTCGTGGATTCTGTGGGACAGAGGAGGACCGGGATGCCGGTGGCTGAAATCGGGCGTGTCGCCGAGTTTGTCGGCGGGGAAGTGACGATCCGAGGCTGGCTTTACAACAAGAGATCGAGTGGAAAGCTCCTGTTCCTGCTCGTGCGCGACGGGACGGGGGTGATACAGGCTCTCGTCTCTCTCGCCGACGCCGGGGAAGAGGCGTTCGCCGCCGCCGCCGCCCTCTCGCAGGAGGCGTCGCTCGAGATCACGGGAGCGGTTCGTGAAGATCGCCGGGCCCCCGGGGGATTCGAGCTGACGGTGCATTCGCTGCGTCCGATCGGCCCGTCGGAGGAGTATCCGATCGGCCCGAAGGAGCACGGTACCGAGTTTCTGATGGACCATCGGCACCTGTGGCTGCGCTCGTCGCGGCAGCACGCGATCCTGCGCGTCCGGCACGAAGTGATCCGCGCGATTCGCGACTTCTTCAACGATCGCGGATTCATGAACATCGACTCTCCGATCTTGACGCCGGCGGCCTGCGAGGGCACCTCGACGCTGTTCGAGACCGATTATTTCGGCGAGAAAGCGTATCTCACCCAGAGCGGCCAGCTCTACAACGAGGCTGCCGCAATGGCCTTCGGAAAGGTCTATTGCTTCGGGCCCACATTCCGGGCCGAGAAATCGAAGACGCGCCGTCACCTCACGGAATTCTGGATGGTCGAGCCCGAGATGGCCTTCGCCGATCTCGACGATGCGATGGAACTCGCCGAAGGACTCACGGTCTTCATCGTCGAGCGCGTCCTGGAGCGGCGCCGGGCAGACCTGGCGCTCCTCGAGCGCGACCTGACGCGACTCGAGGCCGTACGGCCGCCCTTCCCGCGCATCTCGTACACGGATGCGGTGGAGCGCCTCAAAGCGGCCGGCCATCCGTTCGAGTGGGGCGGCGACTTCGGAGCGCCGGATGAGACGGTGCTCGCGGAGCAGTTCGACCGGCCGTTCTTCGTGCATCGCTTTCCGGCGGCGGTGAAGGCGTTCTACATGAAGCGTGATTCTCAGGACGGGAGGCTCGCGCTCGGAGCGGATCTTCTCGCGCCGGAGGGGTACGGCGAGATCATCGGCGGTGGTCAGCGGGAGGACGATCTGGCCACGCTCGAGCGGTGCATCGAGGAACATGCTCTGCCGCGCAGCGCGTTCGAGTGGTACCTGGACCTGAGGCGATATGGCAGCGTGCCGCATTCGGGGTTCGGGATGGGCCTGGAGCGAACGGTCGCGTGGGTGTGCGGAATCGAGCACGTGCGCGAGACGATTCCGTTCCCGCGTCTCCTGAATCGCATCACGCCCTGAAGCCGGCGGCGAGTTCCCCCGGCGGGATTCGGAGGCAGTGCGGCGTTGAAACGGGCGCTGCGAGGGCTTACACTCGCCGCCTGATGCCCACAAGGACTTCGAATCCGAGCCGGCTCGCGGCCGTGGCGCTGCTCGCGCTCGTAGTGATTCTCGGGCTCTGTTCCGTTTCGGTGCGCGCGCAGGACACGCTCCCGCAGCCGTCCACGGAATCCTCCGCGGCGCCGTCCGGGGCGGGGGACGTCACGGTGGATCTCCGCCCGTCGCAAGAAGTCGGACTTCTGACCTGGTTCCAGCGGGGCGGCGTGTTCATGTGGCCGCTCCTGGCTTGCTCCATTGCCGCGCTCGCCGTGATCCTCGAACGCCTCTTCACCATGCAGCGCGCGCGGACGCACACGCGGCGCTTCATGAACCGGCTCCTCCTGGCGCTGCGCGAGAAGGGTGTCGAGGAGGCGATCGAGATCTGTACGCGGACGCGCGGCCCGGTGGCCGCGATCCTCCACTCTGGGTTGCTCAAGGCGGGCGGGGGCACGGAGGCCGTCGAGAGGGCGATCCAGACCGCGGGCGTGCTCGAGATGTCCTTCCTTCAGCGCGGGCTGATCGTGCTCTCCTCGATCTCGACGATCGCGCCGCTGCTCGGCTTCCTGGGCACCGTATCCGGCATGATCCACGCGTTCGACGCGATCGCGCAGGCGGAGCTGGTGACCGCGCTCCTGGTCGCGGCGGGCGTGCGCGAGGCGCTGATCACGACGGCGGCAGGGCTCATGATCGCGATCCCGGCGCAGATCTTCTACCACTATTTCCTCACGCGAATCGATCGCTTCGTTCTCGAGATGGAGGAGGCCTCCGTGGAGCTCGTTGACGCCCTCACCGAGCGCCGGTCGAGCCGGGGCCTGCCGGCCTAGTGGCGCGCCCGCGGCGGCCGAACCGCTTCGTCCGGGCACCCGAGCCGACCGAGATCCCGGGGGCTTCGTTACTGGATGTGGGCTTCCTTCTTCTGATCTTCCTGATGGTGGCGACGATCTCGCAGGTCGAGCAGGGCATTCCATTGGTGTTGCCGAGGCCGGGTGCGAGCGTCGTGCCGGCGCAAGGGGTGGTGGAGGTTCGCGCGCTCGGCGGCGGCCGGATCACGATGGACGGAGCGACGATCACGCTGGCGGAGCTTGGGCTGCGCTTGCGACAGCGGCTGGAGGAGGATCCCGGCCTCGTCGTGTTGGTGGCGACGGAGGCCCAGGCGCGCTATCGTCATCTGGTGGACGTGCTGGACGAGCTTCAGAAGGCGCACGCTACGAAGATCTCGCTCCGCACCGAGGGCGCCTGAACGTGGCTCGATGGCGGCGGACGCTGACGGCCGGAATGGAGGTTCCGTTCGTGTCCATGGCGGACATGGCGTTCCTGCTCTTCGTCTTCGCCATCCTGACGACGGTCGTCGGCATGGAGAATGGTGTTCCGGTGTCGCTTCCGGCCGCGGAGACGGGACAGCGGCTGCCGCGCGAGAGAGTCGTCCGGGTTTGGGTGGCCAGAGACGGCGGTGTGTCCATCGGCGGCGGTCGGGTGACGGACGAGGAGATCCGGGCCGTCATGGCTGCGAAGCTCGAAGAAGATCCCGCGCTGACGGTGGCGCTCAACGCGGACGGGGACGTCTCCTGCCGGGTGATCTCTCGAGTGCTCCGGGCGCTTCAACAGGCCGGAGCGCTCTCGATCGCCCTGACGAGCGATTCGAGGGGACGGTGACCCCCGAAGGGTGCGGTTGTGGCAACCCGGAGTCGGGGACGCAGATGGCGCAACCCTCCGGATGCGGTTCCGTATCTACGCGCATGTGCGGCCGCGGCGAGACCGCGGCCTTGGAGAGACCGCGAACCATCGCGGTCCGCGAAAGGAGAGCGATGCGTCGGGGCAGCCTTGGACGGCTCGGGGCCGTTGCGCTTATCGCCGTCAGCATGATGGGCACCGCACGGGCGGCTGATGTGCCGACCGATCGGCCGCTTACCGTGGAAGAGTGCGTTTCCGTCGCCTTGGCGCGCAGTCCGAGCCTGGGAATGGCGAGGGCCGAGGTGCAGAGCGCAGAGGGCCAGCGATTGTCCACGTGGTCGGGCGTCCTGCCGCGGATCTCGGCGGGGGCTTCGACCGGGCGGATCCACGCCAACAACCAGAGGAGTCGCCGCGAGTTCGTGGGCACTCCGGTGGACGTCAGGAGTCCGGCCTACGATATCAACTCGTATAGCTACGACGTGACGGCCAGCATGAGCGTCTTCGACTGGTCGAAGTGGCGGAGCCTCTCGGCGTCGGCGTCGAGCATCGCCGGCGCCCGCGCGGGCGAGGAGTCGTCGCGCGAAGGGGTGGCGTACAGCGTGCGGCATCAGTTCTACGAGTATCTCAAGTCAATCAAGCTCGCTGGCGTGGCGCGGGATGCCGAGGATCTCGCGCGGCGGCAGCTCGAGCGGACCCAGGCTCTCTTCGATCTGGGGTCGGTGACCCGCGGAGATGTGCTGTCGGCGCGGGTGGACGTGGCGCAGAACGAGCTGAACCGCATCAGCGCGGAGAACAGCGTCCAGGTCCAGCAGGCCCGGCTCGCGCGAGTGATGGGCCTTCCCGTGGAAGCTCCACTCCAGATCGTCGAGGAGATGGGGGCGCTCGTCAAAGGGGTCGCTCCCGAACCCGGCACGGGCGCCCTTTCGAATCGCGGGGATGTCCGGCAGGGCCGCTACCAGATAGACGGAGCGCGCGCGTCTCTCGGCGCGGCGCGGGCCGGCTACCTGCCGACGGTCGGGGTGCAGTGGAGCTACCAGTGGAGCGACAGCCGGCGCCCGGATTTCTTCGACAGCTTCGACTACAACACGCGATGGAGCGCGTTCCTCAGCCTGAGTGTCCCGATCTTCGACGGACTCTCGACCCGCGGGAGCGTGACGCAGGCGAAGGCGTCGGTGCTGACGCGCGAGCGATCGCAGCGGGATCTCGAGCTTCAGGCCGGCCTGGAGATCGAGGAAGCCCGGCTGGCGATTGATCAAGCGGAGAAACAGGTGGCCTCGGCCACCGAAGGCGTGGCCCTCGCGGAGGAGAATCACCGTCTCCGCCAGCAGATGTACGAGGTGGGGGCTGCGACCCTGCTGGAGGTGCAGACCGCTCAGGTGGACCTCACGCGCTCGCGAGTCTCGGAGATCGAAGCCCTGGCGGCTCTGAGGCAGGCGGAGGCGCTCTACGAGAAGGTGACCGGCAGGGCGGAATAAGGCGCGCGTGGCGCCACCGCCTTGCGAGTCCTCGAAGGCACGGCCCGATGGGCCTTGTTGCGGATGGAGGTGAGTGAATGTCCCGGCGTACCCGGAAGATCCTCCTCTGGAGCCTCGCGCCCGTGATCATCGGTGTGTTCGTCGTGGCCAACATGCGGCGCTCCGGGGAGAAGCGGGTCGAGGTGCGCTTCGACGAGGCGAAACGGCGCGACCTGACGCAGGTCGTTCGCGCGACCGGCAAGGTCCGCAGCGCCACAGAGGTGAACCTCAGCGGCACGATCATGGGTCAGGTCGTTGATCTGGCCGTCAAGGAGGGGGATTTCGTCGAGAAGGGGCAGTTCCTCCTCCGCCTTGACGACGCGCAGTATCGCGAGGACCTGCGACGGGCGGAGGCGGCGTTGGCATCCGCCGAAGCTTCGCAGCGAATCGCGCAGGCGGAATGTGACCGCGCAACGCAAGCGGCCCAGCGGAAACGGGCCCTGCACGAGCGGGGGCTGGCATCGAACGAGGAACTCGAACTGGCTGAGACGTCACTCTCATCGGCCGATGCCTCCTGCGACGCTCGCATCAAGGACGTGAGCCGGTTCCGCGCGGAGGTGCGCGCATCCGAGGACATCCTTGGTAAGACCGCATTCCATGCGCCGATCTCGGGCGTCATCGCGCGCCTCAACGTCGAGGCCGGCGAGAACGTGATCACGGGGACGATGAACAACCCGGGCACGGTGATTCTCACGATCGCGGACCTTTCGGCGATGGAGGTCGTGGCCGAGGTGGACGAGACCGATGTCGTCCGCGTCTCTGTCGGCCAGCGTGCGAAGATCCGGGTGGATGCGCTCCCGGATACGTCTTTCCCGGGCACGGTCTCCGAGGTGGCGAGCGCGGGACGGCGGAGCGGGACGGGCGTGGACGAAGCGACCGACTTCGAGGTCACTATCCGATTCGATCAGGACGTTCCCGCGGTGCGGACGGAGATGACCGCAGATGTCGAGGTGACGACGGCGGCGCGCGACAGCGCTCTCACCGTGCCGATCCCGGCCGTGGTGGCCCGCGACCGAAAGGACCTCGACGCGCCCAAGCCGGGCCAGAAGCGCAACGAGGTGGCCGAGGCCGAAGCGGAGGAGGGGGAGGAAGGGCGGGAGGGGGACGTCGCCCGGAGGAACCGGGATGACCTGGTAATGGGGGTCTTTGTCGTCAAGGACGGGAAAGCGAGCTTCGTCCCCGTACGCATCGGGATCAGCGACGACCGGTTCATGGAGATACTGTCCGGGGCGCTCGATCCGGGAACGAAGATCATCGTGGGTCCCTACAAGTCCCTGCGGACGCTCAAGCCCGGGAAGGCGGTGAAGCCCGCCAAGAAGACGTCGAAGAAGTCGGAGCCATAGTCGTGGCCTCGCTCATCGAGATCCGTGACGTCGCCAAGGTGTACAAGGTCGGCCAGGAGGAAGTGCGGGCCCTCGACGGCGTGAGCGTCAGCGTCGAGAAGAGCGAGTATCTGGCGATCATGGGTCCTTCGGGCTCGGGCAAGTCCACGCTGATGAACATCGTGGGCTGCCTCGACACGCCGACTTCCGGCTCCTACCTCCTCGAAGGGCAGGAGATCCGCGACCGCAGCGACGACGAGCTGGCAGCGATCCGGAATCGCCGCATCGGGTTCGTCTTCCAGACTTTCAACCTCCTGCCCCGGGCCGACGCCCTCCACAACGTCGAGCTGCCGCTCATCTACGCCGGTATCCCCGCGCGTGAGAGGCGTGAGCGGGCGGTGGAGTCGCTGCGCGCTGTCGGGCTCCTCGACCGGATGCACCACAAGCCGAGCCAACTCTCCGGGGGGCAGCGCCAGCGGGTAGCGATCGCCCGCGCTCTCGTGATCGGTCCTTCGATCATTCTCGCGGACGAGCCGACCGGAAACCTGGACAGCCGGACGGGGGAGGAGATTCTCGAGGCGTTCGGCCACATCCACGGCGGGGGTAACACGATCATCCTCGTCACGCACGAGGACTACATCGCGCGGCATGCGCACCGGGTCATTCGCATCCGCGACGGGCGCATCGAGAGCGATGAGCGCGTTCCCGTGGGCGGACGGCAGGCATGAGCCGCTTCTCCTTCGGGCGGCGCGTGGCGGAAGCGCGCGTCAAGTTCGTGGAGGATTTCCGCCTGGCGTTCGGCACGCTCCGGGCCAATAAGCTCCGCTCGTTTCTCACCATCCTCGGCACGTTGATCGGCGTCTGCTCGATCATCGCCCTCGTCTCCATCATCAACGGCTTGAACCGCTACGTCGCGAAGGAGATCGCCGAGGAGGGGAGCGCGACCTTCTGGGTGGACCGCTTCGGCATCATCACGAACGCCGAGGAGTGGATGCGGGCGATGAAGCGCCGCCCGTTCGACGCGCATGACTACCGGTCCCTGGTCGAGGGCTCCACGACGGCCTCCGAGGTCACGGCGCGGCGCTGGCGCCAGGAGGGCGTCAAGTTCCGGTCGCACCGGCTCGAGCGGATCGGGATCCTGGGCGTGACGGGCGGCTATGAGGACACGCATTCGCTCGCGATCGCCGAGGGGCGCCACTTCCTGCGGGAGGAGGCCGACAGGCGCCAGGCGGTGGTGGTGATCGGCTACCAGGTCCGGGACGAGTTCCTCGGAGCGCTCGATCCGGTGGGGAAGGAGCTCAGGATCGGCGGGCGCACCTTCGATGTGGTGGGTTCGCTCGCCAAGCGCGGCTCGATGCTCGGCGAGAGCCAGGATGACCTCGTGCTCATTCCGCTCAGCGTCTTCGAGAAGTCGTTCGGACGCAGCGACAACCTCCACTTCGTCGTGCGCGCCGCGGATTCGTCACCCGAGGGGATGGAAACCGCTCAGGAGGAGGTTCGCGCGATCATGCGGATGAGCCGCGGACTCGCCCCCGGCGAGCCGGACGACTTCGACATCGTTGATTCGAAGATGCTGATGGATCTCTACCGGTCCTTCACGGGCGGGTTCTTCATCGTGATGATCGGAATCGTGAGCGTCTCCCTCGTGGTCGGCGGAATCGTGATCATGAACATCATGCTCGTCTCGGTGACCGAGCGGACCCGCGAGATCGGGATCCGCAAGGCGATCGGCGCGCGGCGAAGCGACGTCATGCGCCAGTTCCTGGTCGAGAGCGCGTTGCTCTCCGTGGCCGGCGGCGCGATCGGCGTGGCTTTGGGCGCGGGGCTCGCGACCCTCATACGGGTCACGAGCGGCATGCCCGTGCAGGTGGAGTGGTGGTCGGTGGCCGCGGGCCTCGGCCTCGCGTGTTCGGTGGGGATCACGTTCGGTCTCTATCCGGCCGCTCGGGCCTCGCGTCTCGAGCCGATCGCCGCGCTCCGCTACGAGTAGCCCGGAGGAACGGTGCAACGCGGCGTTTGGATGATGAGCTTCTCGATGGCCTTCGCGGCCATCCGCGCCCACAAGCTGCGTTCGAGCCTCACGATCCTCGGCGTGTTCGTCGGGGTGACCACGGTCATCTGGATGGTCTCGCTCGTCCAGGGGCTCGACCGGAGCATGTCGCGGCAGATCGCGGGGCTCGGGGCGAACGTTCTCTACGTGACGAAGTTCGACATGGCCTCGAACGAATGGGGGGAGAAGCCGCGGAAGGACTTCACGGTGTCCGATGCGGACGCCATCGCGAGGGGATGTCCGTCCGTGAGCGCCGTCTGCCCGATCCAATCGAACCAGGGCCGCATCAAGTTCCGCCTGCAGGAAACCACGATGATCCGCATAGACGGGGTCGGCGCCTCCTTCCTGGACGTGCGCAACTGGGGCGTGCAGGAGGGTCGGTTCTTCACGGAATCGGAGGTCGAGGCGCACACGCCGGTCTGCGTCATCGGCACGCGGGTGCAGGAAGCGCTCTTCGGAGTCGTCTCGCCGCTCGACAAGGAGGTTCTGGTCGAAGGCACGCGCTATCGCGTGATCGGTGTGCTCGAGGAGAAGGGGCGCTTTCTCGACCAGGATCGCGACAAGATCGTGGTGCTTCCGTTCTGGAGCTTCGCGCGTCAGTTCGACACGAGGGACGTCGCGGGCTTCATCCTGGCAATGCCGAGGGACGGGCGCCTCAAGGAGCAGGCCGAGGACGAGATCCGCGAGGTGCTGAGGCGGCGGCGCAAGGTCCCGTTCGGCGAGCCGGACGATTTCGCGATCGGAACGCAGGAGAGTCTGCTGGCCCTCTACAAGAAGATCACCGGCGCGTTCTTCATGGTCATGGTGGCGATCTCATCCATCGGCCTGCTCGTCGGCGGCATCGGCGTGATGGACATCATGTTGGTCTCGGTGACGGAGCGGACGCGCGAGATCGGCATCCGCAAGGCCCTCGGCGCGCGCCGCGCGGATATCCTCTGGCAGTTCCTGATCGAAGCGATGACGCTGACGGGCGTCGGCGGGGTGCTCGGGGTCGGCGTCGGCCTGGGCGCGGCGAAGCTCGTGGACAAGTTCACCCCGCTGCCTTCGGCCGCGCCGCTCTGGTCTGTTCTTCTGGCCGTGGGGATCGCTTGCGGCGTCGGACTGGTCTCGGGGATGTACCCGGCGTTTCGCGCGTCACGCCTGGAGCCGATCGAGGCGCTGCGGTACGAGTAGGGCGGGCGCCGGCCGCGATCTGCTACGATCCCCTTCTATGGACAGCATCATCATCCGCGGTGCGCGGGAGCACAATCTCCAGAGCATAGACCTGATCCTGCCACGGGACCGGCTCATCGTCATCACCGGGGTCAGCGGCTCCGGCAAGTCCTCGCTCGCTTTCGACACGCTCTACGCGGAAGGGCAGCGGCGCTACGTCGAGAGCCTCTCGGCCTACGCGCGCCAGTTCCTCGGGCAGATGGAGAAGCCCGATGTGGATCAGATCGAGGGGCTCTCGCCCGCGATCTCGATCGAGCAGCGCACGGCCGGCCACAATCCGCGCTCGACCGTTGCGACGACGACCGAGATCTACGACTACCTGCGCGTACTCTTCGCCCGCGTGGGGCTTCAGCACTGTGTGAAGTGCGGCGACCCGATCTCCCGCCAGACGGTCCAAGAGATGGTGGACCGGCTCCTGGCGCTGCCGGAGGGAACGCGAGGGCAGATACTGGCCCCCGTAGTGCGCGGTCGCAAAGGGATTTACAAGAAGGAGCTCGAGGGATTTCGAAAGCAGGGCTTCCTGCGGGCCCGCATTGACGGCGAACTCAGGGAGCTGGAAGACGAGATCTCGCTCGAGAGGAACAAGCGGCACACCATCGAGGTGGCCGTGGACCGTCTGGCCTTGGTCCCGGCCCAGAAGGGCCGTCTGACCGACTCGGTCGAGACGGCGCTCCGGCTCTCGGGGGGCGCCGTGACCGTCGTGCTGTCACCGGGCGGTGAGATCGCCATGAGCGAGCAGTCGGCCTGCCTGCGCTGCGGCATCTCCTACGATGAACTCGCGCCGCGAAACTTCTCGTTCAACTCCCCGTACGGCGCCTGCCCGGAGTGTCAGGGCCTCGGCAGCCGCCCGGAGATAGACCCAGATCTCGTCGTTCCCGATCCCTCGCTCTCGATCAGGGAGGGCGCGATCGTCACCGACGGAGCCGCATCGCGGGACGGCTGGCAGGGGAGCTTCATGAAGGCTCTCGCGAAGCAGCACGGCTTCGAGTTGAACGCGCCGTGGCGGAAGCTCCCGAAGAAGGCGCGCGACGTGATCCTCTTCGGCACGGGTGGGGCGGAACTCGACGTGGATCACCGGACGCGGCGCGGCCGGATCCAGTGGAGGGCTCGCTACGAGGGCGTGATCCCGCGGCTCATGCGCCGTTTCCGCGAGACGCAGTCGGAGGAGATCCGGGAGTGGGTCGAGAGCTTCATGACGCAGCGCGCGTGTCCCGCGTGCGCGGCAACGCGTTTGCGCCCAGAGAGCCGGGCCGTGCGCGTCGGCGGACGGACGATCGTCGAGATGACGTCGCTGGCGGTCTCGGAAGCGGCTCGCGTGCTCGACGGCCTGTCGCTCTCGGATCGCGATCGGCTGATCGCCTCGCAGCTCTTGAAGGAGATCCGCGAGCGGCTCGAATTCCTCGCCGACGTCGGCCTCGGGTACCTGACGCTCGATCGCTCGGCGGCGACGCTTTCGGGCGGCGAATCGCAGCGCATCCGTCTCGCGACGCAGATCGGATCCCAGCTCGTCGGCGTGCTCTACATCCTGGATGAGCCGAGCATCGGCCTGCACCACCGCGACAACGAGCGGCTGCTCGCAACGCTCCGGAGGCTTCGAGACATCGGCAACACCGTCATCGTGGTCGAGCACGATCGCGACACGATCCG
The DNA here is from genome assembly GCA_020052115.1 of Candidatus Eiseniibacteriota bacterium. Taxonomy (GTDB): domain Bacteria; phylum Eisenbacteria; class RBG-16-71-46; order JAGVPR01; family JAGVPR01; genus JAGVPR01. The sequence goes on along the minus strand of JAGVPR010000079.1, from coordinate 1,247 downwards.
CGCGGCCGATCACGTGGTGGATCTCGGGCCGGGCGCAGGGCGCCATGGTGGCCGTCTGGTTGCGGAGGGCACGCCGGCGGAGATCGAGGCGAATCCGGCCTCGCTCACCGGGGCCTATCTCGCGGGGCGGAAGCGGATCGAGGCGCCGCCCGCGCGCCGGCGGCCCGAGGCGGGGGCGCTCACCGTCATCGGAGCTCGCGAACACAATCTCAAGAACGTGAAGGTGCGCTTCCCGCTCGGTCTCATGATCGGGGTCACCGGGGTCTCGGGTTCAGGGAAGAGCACGCTCATCAACGACATCCTGATGCGCGCGCTGGCGCGGCACCTCCACGGAGGCGGCGAGATGCCGGGCGCGCACGATGGCCTCGAAGGGCTCGACTTGGTGGACAAGGTCGTCCAGATAGACCAGTCGCCGATCGGCCGCACGCCTCGCTCCAACGCGGCGACCTACACCGGGGCCTTCACGTTGATCCGCGACCTCTTCGCGCAGCTTCCGGAATCGAAGATGCGCGGCTACCGCCCCGGGCGCTTCTCCTTCAACGTGAAGGGTGGGCGCTGCGAGGCGTGCGGCGGCGACGGGATGGTGCGCATCGAGATGCACTTCCTGCCCGACGTTTTCGTGAGGTGCGACGTGTGCGGCGGGCGCCGCTACAACCGCGAAACCCTAGAGGTCCGCTACAAGGGCCGGAACATCGCCGACGTGCTCGAGATGACGGTCGAGGAGGCGACCGAGTTCATGAAGAACATCCCGGCGCTCTCGCGAAAGCTGGTCACGCTACGCGACGTCGGTCTCGCGTACCTGCACCTCGGACAGCCGGCCACGACCCTTTCGGGTGGCGAGGCCCAGCGGGTCAAGCTCGCGACCGAGCTCTCGAAGGTCGCGACGGGGCGCACCGTCTATGTCCTCGACGAGCCCACGACCGGCCTTCATTTCGAGGACGTGCGGATCCTGCTGGAAGTTCTGCAACGCCTGGTCGAGAAGGGGAACACGGTCATCGTCATCGAGCATCACCTCGACGTGATCAAGACCGTGGATCACATCATTGACCTCGGACCCGAAGGCGGCGATGCCGGGGGACGCGTGGTGGCCGAGGGAACGCCCGAGGAGGTGGCGGCGAACCGCGCGTCGTACACCGGAGAGGCGCTGCGGTCGGTGCTCTGAGCGGCGGCTGAACAGCGCTGGACGAGCGGCGGTTCCGCGGCAGCGGGTTTCGTGCCGATCCCCGCATGTGCTATCTTCTGAGCGC